>JACPTJ010000498.1 GCA_016192835.1 Betaproteobacteria bacterium | reverse complement strand
CGGGAGGGATATCCGACGTGCTTGCGCGCTCGATCGGCGCCAGGCTCACGTCGAGTATGGGCCAGCAGGTGGTGGGCGATCCGCGCCCCGGAGCGGGGACGACCATCGCGTCCGAGCAGATCGCCAAATCGCCCGCAGACGGCTACACGCTGTTCCTCCAGGACATCACCACTCATGCGATCAACGCCAGCCTCTACCGGCGGCTGCCGTACGACTCGGTGCGCGACTTCACGCCGATCACGCTCATTGCCGCAACGCCGCTGATATTGGTGGTGCATCCCTCGCTGCCCGCGAAATCGGTGATGGAGCTCACGGCGCTGGCGAGGAAGCACCCCAACGATATTTCCTATGGATCCTCGGGCAACGGCACGATCGTGCATCTCGCCGGCGAGATGCTGAAGGCGATGGCGGATATCAGAATGGTTCACGTGCCGTACAAGGGCAGTCCGCAGGCGATCACCGGCCTGCTCGGCGGTGAAGTGGCGCTGCTGTTTTCGACGATGCCGCCGGCAATGCCGATGGTGGCGGCGGGCAAACTGCGCGCTCTGGGCGTTACCACACCGCAGCGCACCGGCGCGGCGCCGGAGGCGCCGACGATGAAGGAGGCCGGGCTAAAGGACTTCGAACTGGTACTCTACAGCGGCATCCTCGCGCCGCGCGGCGTGCCGCGTTCCGTCGTCGACAAGCTCAATGCGGAGTTCGGCAAAGCAGTGCGCTCACCCGAAGTGCAGAATGTGTACAGCAAAGTCGGGGCGGTGCCGGTCACCAATACTCCGGAAGAGTTTGCCGCACACGTTCAGTCGGAGATGGTCAAGCTGGGCAAGCTCGTGCAGCTTTCCGGTGCGCGCGTGGATTAAGAGGCCGCCTATGCAGGCAAAGTCTATCCTCATTCCCCAGCACTCGCGTTATGACTACGTGCCGCTGACCGAGCGCAGGGACTACGACTGGCCGGGCGGCAAGCGGCTCGCGTTTTGCATTACCACCAATGTCGAGGCCTATGCGTTCGGCAAAGGCCGCGGCCATGACAGTGCCAAGCACGGCGAGCCGCAGACGCAGCGCAACTACTCGTGGCGCGACTACGGCAACCGCGTCGGCATCTGGCGGCTGTTCGACCTTGCCGAAGAACTGCAAATGCCGCTTGCGCACAATGCCAACAGCCTGCTCTATGAACTCGCACCGCAGATCATGGACCGCGTGCGTGCGCGCGGCGACGAGATCGTCGGGCACGGCCGCACCAATTCCGAAAACCTCCACGACTTCCGCTGGGAGGCGGACGAGGCGCGCGTCATCAAGGAAATTACGGAGACCTTTGCCCGCCACGAAGGCAAGCCGCCCAAGGGCTGGATGGGCGCTGGTGCGTACGAGAACCCGTGGACGCCGGACCTGCTGAAGGAGGCGGGATACATTTATTCCATGGACTGGCCGTGCGACGATCAGCCAATCTGGATGCGCACACGCTCGGGGCCGATCCTGCTGGTGCCGTATCCGGTGGAGCTGAACGACTCGCCGCAGGTGATCCACCGCCAGCACACCGGGCGCGAGTTCTGCGACATGCTGGTGGACCAGTTCGAAGAGATGATGGAGCAGTCGGCGAAGCATCCTCTCGTATGCAACATTTCGATCCACCCCTTCGTGTTCGGCCAGCCGTTCCGGCTGCGCCCTCTGAGAAATGCGCTAAAGCATTGCTTCTCGAATAAATTCATGGATCGCGTGTGGAAGTGCAAACCGGCTGACATCGCAGACTACTGTTACACGCTTAAGTCCGGAATCATTCCCGGCAGCGAGCCGCTGTTGTATGCCTTGGGCTAGTTGACGGCGAAGCAGTAGAGCAAGCCGGCGCCACCCGAGCTTTTCAAAGCGTCGAGGCTGCAGCCGCGTCGCGAGCTATTCTCCTGCATGCAGGTAGTGTTCTATAATCGCTGAGCCTGAGCAGAAAGCCATGAGCGGTTCACAATCCCCCTTACTTGAAAATGCGACGCGCGATCTCGCGCAATTTGCCGCCGCTTTGCGCTTTGAGGACATTCCGCGCGAGGCGGTCGAGTGCATCAAGCTGAGCGTGCTGGACAGCATCGGCTGCTGCCTGTTCGGAGCGACCCTGCCGTGGACGCGGAAAGTCGCCGCACTCGCGGAGGGCGAGGGCGCGCAGCCGGTCGCCTCGCTGATGGGCATGGGCCGAAAGAGCTCGGTGTCGCTGGCGGTGCTGGTGAACAGCACGGCGGGTCATGCGTTCGAGCTCGACGATATCCACAAGGAATCGATCGTGCACCCCGGATCGTTGGCGATGCCGGTGGCAATGGCATACGCCGAGGCGGCTGGCGGCGCACCCGGGCGCGACGTGATCACGGGAATGATCACCGGTTATGAGGTCGGCACGCGGGTCGGCAGCGCCGCGACCATGAGCCTGTTCCTGCGCGGCTTTCACCCGCAGGGAACCTCGGGCGCGTTCGTCGCCGCGGCGACTGCGGGCCGCATGCTGAAACTCGATGCGGGGCAGATGCAGCATGCGCTCGGCATCGTTGGCTCGCAGGCGGGCGGCCTGATGGCAGCGCAGGAAGGCGCAATGGTGAAGCGCTTCCATTCGGGCCGCGCGGCGCAAAGCGGTGTCTACGCCGCCGAGCTCGCCCGGCGCGGTTTCACCGGGATCACCGACGTGCTGGAAGCGCACTACGGCGGTTATCTGAGCACGTATTCCGACAAACCCAATCCGCAGCGGCTGACGGCAGGGCTCGGCACGGTGTGGGAAACGGTCAACGTGGGTTACAAGCCGCACGCGAGCGTGACCAGCATCCATACCGCGCTCGATGCGCTCGCCGACCTCATGCGCGAGCACAAGCTCGAGGCGGACGACATCGCGGAGGTCGACGCGGGCTTGAGCCACATGACGCATGTGCACTGCGCGTGGGAATACAAGGCGCAGGGCGTGACCGCGGCGCAAATGAACCTTTATTACGGGCTTGCCGTGATCGCGCTCGACGGCATGGCGTTTGTCGATCAGTACCGCGAAGACCGGCTGCGCGATCCGCAAATACTCGACTTCATCAAGCGCGTGCGCGCGCACGTCGATCCCGGAATCGAAGCGATGGGCGCGGCCTTCCGGCACGCGGCGCGCGTGACGGTCAAGACGCGCGATGGGCGAACGCTCGAGCGCGAAATACTGCACCGCCGCGGCAGCCCGGAAAACCCGCTTCAGCCCGCAGACGTCGAATACAAGTTCCGCAACGTTGCGCGTGCGTGCCTGACCCAGGCGCACACTGACAGGGTAATGAAACTCGTCGGCGCGCTTGAGACACTGGACGGCACTGCGGAGCTGATCGGCATTCTCGCGGCGCCGACTGCTTCCTGACCTGATCCTGCCGAAACCTTCCCGACCGCAATTCTGATTATTGGATAGCCATGACGACCACGATTGCTGCACAACTCGCAAATCATTTCCACCAATTCGATTACCGCAAGCTGCCGCAAGCGTCGCAGGCTGCCGTGAAGCGGTTGCTGCTCGATTACCTGGGCGTCGCCCTTGCCGGCAGCCAGAGCGAGAGCGGACGCGTCGCGCGCGCGTTTGCGCAGTCCTCAGGCGGCAAGGCCGAAGCATCGCTGATCGGCGATTCCGTGCGCGTACCCGCCACGCAGGCGGCGTTCGCCAATGCGATTTCGTCGCACAGCATCGAGCTCGATGACATCGACGTGCTCGCGCTGTTTCATTTCAGCCCGCCGGTGTTTTCGGCCGCGCTCGCTACCGCCGAACAGCTGGGCGCCCACGGCAAGCAGCTGCTGGTCGCGCTTGCCGCGGGGTGTGAAATGATGGAGCGCGTGAGCAAGGCCGCGAATTCGTCGCTCAGAAATCGCGGTTATCACACCACGCCGACCTGCGGCGTGTTCGGCGCTACGGTTGCGGCCGGCAAGTTGTATCGGCTCCCGCCGCCAAAAATGACTTCGGCGTTCGGGCTCGCCGGGGCGCAGGCGTCGGGGCTGATGGAAATGTACGGGCCATCGATGCAGAAGCGCTTCAATCCTGGACCGGCGGCGCGCAATGGCGTGACCTCGGCCGGCATGGCGCAGTTCGGATTCACCGGCGCCGATACGATATTCGAAGGCGAGCGCGGCTTCCTGCGCGCTTTCACCGACAAGTCCGATGCGTCGCAGCTCGTCGCCGGGCTCGATCGTCCCTACCAGCTCGACATCGAGTTCAAACCGTATTCGTGCGCGCGCCCGATCCACAATGCGATCGATTGCGCGCTCGAAATCCGCAACCGCCATCAGCCCGCACTCGATGCGATACAGCAAATCGAAATGGCGCGGCATCCCGACTGGGCGCACTACCACCAGAACAAAACCCCGCAAACGTATCACGAGGCGCAGGTGAGCCTGCCGTACTCGATCGCGGTCGCGCTCAAGGAGGGGCAGGCGCTGCTCAAGCAATACAACGATCGCAAGTTGAAGGACCCCGTGCTGCGCCGGATTTCGGACCTTACTGCCTTCACGGTCGATGCCGGGTTGCCGCGCGGGGTGTCGTGCCGGATGACGATGACCCTGAACGACGGGCGCCAGTTCGTGTCGCAGGTCGATTATCCCAAGGGCTCGATCCAGAATCCGATGTCGGACGATGAGTTGCGCGCGAAGTTCGACAGCCTGGCGGCGCCGGTGGTCGGCGCGGCGCGTGCCGCGCAGATTGCAGAGTTGGTGGGTGCGGTCGAGAAATGCGGCGATATCGGTCAGCTGATGCGCCTCACCACCAAACCCAGGCACGCCGCGCGCGGCAAGAAAAAGTAACCGGACATTGAGATTTACGTAACCGAATGACAGCCCCACCCTCACCCCCAGCCCTCTCCCGCTCAAGCGGGAGAGGGGGTCCTCCCTCTCCCCCGTTTCCGGGGGAGAGGGCCGGGGTGAGGGGGTGACTCAATAGAGGTATCGCGATACCACCGCGAGGTTGACGGGACATGGCGTTACCCACTTACGAGATCGTCGCGCTCAAGTACGCGCAGCGGGAGGGACGACGTCCCGACCACTTCATCGGCGGCGATCCGCATGACGCGCCCATGCCGATGGACTATTTCGTCTGGCTGGTGCGCAACCGCGAGCGACTTATTCTGGTGGATACCGGCTTCGACGCCGAGATGGCGGCCAAGCGCAAGCGCACGCTTTTACGCACGCCGCGCGAAGGGCTCGCGCTGCTGGGGGTCCAAGCGGAGGACGTGCGGGAGATCGTCATCACCCATTTGCACAACGATCACGTCGGCACGTTCTTTGATTTTCCGAATGCGGTGTTTCATCTTCAGGATGAGGAGATGTCGTTCGTGACGGGGCGGCACATGCGTCACGAGCGCTTCAACCGTGCGTACGAGGTCGAGCATGTGACCGGGATGGTGCGGCTCGTTTTCGGGAACCGGGTAATGTTCCACCGGGGCGAGGGCGAAATCGCGCCCGGCGTCAGCGTTTATCACATCGGCGGCCATACGGCGGGCCTGCAGTGCGTCAGGGTGCATACACAACGCGGCTGGGTGGTGCTTGCGTCGGACGCGAGCCACTATTACGAGCATATGGAGCAGGGACGCGGTTTCACGCTGATGTACCACCTCGGCCAGGCGCTTGAGGGCTACGACACGTTGCGACGCCTGGCTGATTCGCCAAGACACATAGTGCCGGGTCACGATCCGCTGGTGATGAAACGCTACCCGGCTGTGTCGCGGGAACTCGATGGAATCGCGGTCAGACTGGATGTGGAGCCGCCGGAACAGGTGAATTGAGATGTCAGTAATTGTCGAGGAGACGAAAATGACAGAGCTTCAGGTTTCGCCGCGTAGGAAAAAAATCGGGCGGTTTCATCGTCTGCGCTTTGGTCCTGGCGGCAGTCATGGGTATCGCCCACGCACAGGAATATCCGTCCAAGCCCGTGCGGCTTATCATCGGGTTTCCGCCCGGAGGCTCCAACGATATCGTTGCCAGGATACTCGCGCCGAAACTCGGGGAGCTACTGGGAACGCAGGTGGTGGTGGAGAATCGCCCCGGTGCGAATGCGACCATCGGCACGGAATACGTGGCGAGGGCCGCTCCGGATGGCTATACCTTGACGCTTGCGAGCGTGAGCCCGCTCGTCATCAGTCCTTTTACCTACTCGAAACTTCCCTACGACACCGTCAGGGATTTCGCGGCGATTACCACCGTTGCGATGACTCCGGAAGCTGTTGCCGTGCACCCGGCTTTGCCGGTCAAGTCCCTCAAGGAGCTTATCGCGCTCGCCAGGTCCAAGCCGGGAAAAATCGATTTTGCGTCATCCGGCAACGGCGGCCTGCCGCATCTTACGATCGAGCTTTTCAAGACCATCGCGAAGATCGACGTTCTGCATGTGCCATACAAAGGCGCCGGCCCGGCATTGACCGACGTTCTGGGAGGGCACGTGCCTGGGTTCATCATCGATTTCCCGGTCGTGTATCCGCACCTCAAAGGCGGCAGGCTACGCGGTCTGGTGGTAACCAGCGAAAGCCGCCACCCGCTGCTTCCGGATTTGCCGACTTCCGCCGAACAAGGTCTACCCAAATTGCTTTCGGTGAACTGGTTCGGCGTCATGGCCCCGGCGAAGACGCCACGACCAATTGTGGACAAGTTGCATGCGGCCCTGGTGAAAGGTGCGACATCGCCTGACGTAAAAGAGCGCTTTACCGCGGTCGGCGTCGAGGCGATGACCATCAAGTCCCCCGATGCGTTTGCGGGTTTCCTGAAGGAAGAACTGGTGCGTTGGGGGAAATTGGCGAAGGAATCCGGCGCGCGAGCGGATTGAACGCCGAGGAATTCATGGCCGGCGCAAAAACTGTGAGCGCGTGAGGGCTGGCGGGAAGGAGAAGATTATGCGGAAATCGCGGCATGACGGAGTGTGTTGCGCGGCGTTTGCGGCGCTGCTCTTGGGAATTCCGGCGGCGAACGCCCAGACCTACCCGTCCCAGACCATACGGCTGATCGTCCCGCAGTCCGCCGGCAGCGTCAGCGATAATGTGGCACGAATCCTGGGGCAGCGGCTTGCCGTCCTGTTGGGCCAGCAGTTTGTGGTCGACAACCGGCCCGGCGCCGGCGGACTGGTGGGATCCGAAATGGGCGCGAAAGCCCCTGCGGACGGCTACACCCTGCTGATCGCAAGCATTTCATCCCATGGCACGGTCCCCGCGCTCTACAGCAAGCTGCCGTTCGACGCGGTAAAGGATTTTGCGGCGGTCGCGATGCTTACCACGACTCCCAACGTGTTCGTGGTTCATCCTTCGCTTCCGGTGCACAGCATCAAGGAATTGATTGCGCTCGCCAAGGCGAGACCCGGGCAGCTCAACGTTGGGTCTCAGGGCAACGGAAGCTCGCAGCATCTGGCGACCGAGTTGTTCAGCATCATGGCCGGCGGGCTGAAAATCGTGCACGTGCCGTACAAGGGAAGCGGCCCCTCCATTGCCGCGCTAATCATGGGCGAAGTTTCCGTTCTGATGCCGACCTTTTCTCTTGCCCGTCCGCATATCGAGGCGGGGAAGATACGTGTGCTGGCCGTGACCTCGATGAAGCCGATCGAGGAGTTGCCGGACGTGCCGACCGTCAGCGATACCGTGCCCGGATTCGAGGTGCTGAGCTGGATCGGACTGCTGGCACCCGCGAGGACTCCGCCGGCCATCATCGCCCGCCTGAGCGAAGCAAACGCGAAAGTGCTGGCGATGCCCGATGTGAGCAAGCATCTTGCCGTGGCCGGCATGACCACCGCATACCGCCCGGCCGAGCAATTCGGCGCATTCATCGAGTCAGAAATCGCCAAATGGTCCAAGGTCGCCAAGGCATCCAACATCCGGGCGGACTAGCGGGCGCCTATCATCGCTCGTTCTCATCAGGATTTTTCGACGTCGTTAACGCGAGCCGCTCGCAACGGGTCTGGCGGGCGCCTTAGCCTGTCTGTCAATCGGCTTTGATGCCGGCTTCCTTGATGACCTTGGACACTCGCGCAAACCCGTCGCGGGTCCGCCTGCCGAGTTCCTCCGGCGTGGAACTGCGCGGTTCGAGCGCCATCGCCGTCAGGCGGCCGTGTACTGCGGAATCGGCGAGTGCCGCGACCGTTTCGGCGTTGACGCGATCGATGACGGGCCTGGGCGTGCCTTTGGGCGCAAAGATTCCAATCCAGGTATCGAACACAAACCCTGCTACGCCCGCCTCCGCCAGCGTCGGAACCTCCGGCAGCAACGGTGAGCGTTTTTCGCTGGGAACGGCGAGCGCGCGCAGTTTTCCATTCTTGAAGTGCGGCAACGGTACCACGATGGCCGAGAACGTGACCGGGATCTGCCCCGCAATCACGTCGAGCACGGACTGGGCGGCTCCGCGGTACGGAATGTGGTGGACGTCGATGCCGGTCGCCCGTTTGAACAGCTCCATGACGATATGGTGCGGGCTGCCGTTGCCGGCCGATGCATAATCGATCTTGCCGGGCATCGTTTTCGCAAGCGCGATGAATGCCCGCGCGTCCCGCGCAGGAAACGACGGATGGGAGAGCAGCACCCAGGGTATCGAACACACGAGGCTGACCGGCGCGAAATCGTTCACCGGATCAAAACCCGGCTTTTCGGCAAGGCTGGGCGCGTAGTTAACGACGCTGTCGCTGAGACCGCCCAGCATATACCCGTCGGGCGCCAATCGCGCCAGGCGCTGCGCACCGATCAGGCCGGCCGCGCCAGGCTGGTTTTCAATGACAATCTGCTGCTTGACGTTTTCCGATATCTTCTGCGCGAGGACCCGTATTGCCACGTCGCCAGCGCTGCCTGCCTGTAACGGGAGCAGTATCTGAATGGTTTTGGCAGGGTAGGGCTGCGCCTGAGCGGCCAATGCAACCACTGCGCCGCACAGCAGGGCGCCGATCAATGCTGATACCTTCATGACTTTCCTCCGCAAGAGGGATAAATGGCCTGGTCAACTGGCCGGGTTCAGGAACGTTCGGCCTGCTGCATGGCGCGGGCGCCGATCTGGACGGTCAGCGCGCCAGTCATCGGCAGCACGCAGGATATCGCTTCCAGCACCTGGCGGCGGTTCATGCCGTATGCATAGGCGCGCCGGATGTGCTGCGCGGCGAAGTCCACCTCGCCGCGCGCGCATAGCGCCGCAATCGCGATCAGTTCCCGCACGCCCGGTCCCAGCAATGGTTCTTTCACTCCACCCGCAACCAGACAGTGATCGACGAACGCCGCCGCGCGCCGCGCGAGTTCGGGGTCGATATCTGCTACGTAGCGCCATTCGGGGGTCTGCAGCAGACTTTCATCGCCGGATTCCGCGCGTTCGCGGCCCAGGCTTAACTCGGGGAAGATCGTCAACTCCTTCGGTTCTCCGCCTGCGGGCAGTTCCCCATAGGGGTATTTGGGATCGTTGGCGGTCAGGATGGCCTGCGCGACATGGGCGATGGTCGACCAGCCCACGATCGGTGCAATGCTGGACGCGGCCTCGAATATCAGGCGGTTGTTGACACCCATGCGGTACAGGCGCCGCACGTGGTTCGGCGCAAAACGATCGTCGTTCCTGGCGCACAGCTGGCAGGTCGCGATCAGCTCGCGCATGGGTCCTGACAGCTCCTGGTCGGCGGCAGTCTGATTCTCGTAGAAGTGCACGTAACCCGCCGTGCGCCGCACCAGATCGACGGTCTCCGGTATTTCCCGGGCCATCAAGTGGAATTCTTCGAAAAGATCGCCACGCTCCGCAATGAAGTGCGCCATGACGTCTTCTGCTCGAAGGTCTGTTTCTTCGGTCATTTCCTCAGTACTCCTCTCGAGATTCCCACGGCAGCGCAAGCAAATCCAAATATGAGAGCAATTGACGAATGATTCCCAGAAGCATAGATTCTTTATCCAGGCGCATCAAGGAGTATCGGCCCGCGACCCGGCGGGTATCCGACGATCAGATTATGAAACAAACAATGGGCGGGCGTGCGCAGCTTGGTTCGGCACACATCGGCCTCGAGTGATGGCCACATCTTGAACAAGCTTTGCCGATAGAGGGACTGCAAAGACTATGGAACGCATTTTCATCATGAACGAGGACCAGCGCGCGATTCTCGAGACCGTGGCACGTTTCGTGGAAGCCGAGGTCAGGCCGCGTGCGGCCGAACTCGATGCCAACCCGGATCCTGAACTGGGTTATTCATTTGAAATCGTCGAGAAGGCCCACGCGGTTGGCATCCGCACCATGACGCTGGCCGAAAAATGGGGCGGCCTCGGCACGGACTCGCTGACGACCGCCATGGTCATCGAGGAACTGGGAAAAGGCGATCTTGGCGTTTCGGTCATCATGGCCCAGACACTCAAGATCGCGCAGATCATGCAGAAGGCGCTCAACGCCGAGCAGCAGGCCCGCGTCCTTCCCGGGTTCGCCAGGGACCCGCGCGGCATGCTGGCCATCGGGATTACGGAACCCGACAATGCCTCCAATTATTTTCTGCCGTATCCGACACCGTTTCGCACCGGCGCCCGGAAAACCGACGGCGGCTGGATCGTCAACGGCATGAAGCATTTTATTTCCAACGGCAATCGGGCCAGTCACTATCTGCTGTTTGTGCAGACTGAGCCGGGCAAGCCGATGGCCGAAGGTTCGACCTGCTTTCTGGTGGAACGGGATCGGCCCGGTTTCACGATTGGGCGCGTGCACGACAAGATGGGCGAGCGCCTTGCCAATAACGCTGAGCTCGTGTTCCAGGATTGCTTCATTCCGGATGCAAACGTCGTTGGCAAGGTCGGCAACGGCTTTAACGTGCTGGCCGAATTCTTTCCGCAATCGAATGCCTATGCCGGCGCATCTGTCCTCGGAGTCGCCGGCGCGCTGCACCAGAAGGCTATCGATTGGGCCAAGCTGCGCGTCCAGGGCGGCAAGCCGTTGATCGAGCACGACGGCATCCGCGCCCAGTTGGCCGAGATGCGTATGCTGATCGATGCGTCGCGCTCCTATATCCATCGCGCCTGCTGGCTTGCCGACCACCAGGAACACGGGTGGGACAGGACGCTCGGCGCGCTGCCCAAGGCGATGGCATCCCAGGCGGCATGGCAGATCGCGACCTGGTGCCTGGAAATTCACGGCGGCCACGGCTATATGAAGGAGTTCGGAGTCGCAAAACTGGTGCGCGACGCGGCGGCGTTTCTGCATTCCGACGGCGTGAACCGCACGCTGTTCCTGAAGGCGGCAAACTTCATGTTCCGGGACTGATCCCGGTTTCTGACAGGGGACGATACCGATGAAAGCAATGGTACTGAAAGCACCGAACACGCCATTCGAAATGACTCAGGTTCCTGATCCCGTTGCCGGGCCGGGGGAGGCGGTCGCCCGCGTAATCGCCTGCGGATCGGGCCTGACCATACAGCACGTCAAGGCCGGCCGCTCACCCGCCGAATTTCCGCGCATCATCGGCCACGAAATCACCGGCGAAATTGTCGCGATCGGAGCCGGTGTGACGGAGCTGGCCATCGGCGACGGGGTTACTGCGTATTACTACCTCAACTGCGGCCATTGCCGCTGGTGCCTCGCCAACTTCGAACCGCTGTGCGAAAACTGCACCGGCAACGTCGGGCGCAATTGCGACGGCGGATACGCCGAGTACATCAAGTTGCCCGCGCATAACTTCATCAAGCTGCCGCAGGGTCTCGACTACAAGGCACATCCGGCCGAGATCGGCGTCATCATGGATGCGCTCGCCACTCCTTTCAAGGTGCTGCGCCGGGCGCGCGTCAAGGCCGGCGAGACGGTCGCGGTATTCGGTGCCGGTGGCGGTGTTGGCATCCATCAGGTGATGCTGGCGAAATGGGCAAGAGCCCATGTCATCGCGGTCGATGTTGCGCGCGACAAATTCGATGCGTGCCGCAAAGCGGGTGCCGACGAGGTGGTCGACGCTTCGGCCGGCAATGTGGCGGAGGCGCTGCTCGACCTGACTTGCGGACGAGGGGTCGATGTCGCCATCGATTACGTTTCCAGGACCTCGACGCTGGAAGCCGGCGCGAAGGCGCTCGGTCGCCACGGGCGCCTGGTGACGCTGGGCGGCGCCGGTCAATCGTTCCAGGCTTCGGCGCGCGAGATGCTGCACAAAGAGCAGGACCTGCTCGGCAGCCGCTATGTTACCCGCAGCGAGATCCTGGAGACCCTCGACCTTGTCGTCCGCGGCGAAGTCTGGCCGCTGGTCACCGACATCCGCCCGCTGGCAGAGGCAGAAGCGTTACACGAGCGAGTAGAACGCGGAGAAGTCATCGGCCGGGCCGCGCTGCTGATCGGCTAGGCTCGACCTGCCATACGCGGTGCGAATGGACGTATATTGCGGAGATCGATCCGGAACTGGCGCGCCGAAAAATTCAAGAAGGGTTGTGACCATTGGCAATTAAGAAAAGCGAACTCTATAGCTCGCTCTGGTCCAGCTGCGATGAACTGCGCGGCGGCATGGATGCCAGCCAGTACAAGGACTACGTCCTGGTGATGCTGTTCATCAAGTACGTCAGCGACAAGGACGCCGGCGTGCATTACGCGCCCATCACGATTCCCGAGGGCGCGAGTTTCAAGGACATGGTCGCGCTCAAAGGCAGGCCAAGCATCGGCGACGACATCAACAAGAAGATCATCGCGCCGCTGGCCAATGCCAACAAGCTGTCGGACATGCCGGACTTCAACGACGCGACGAAGCTCGGCAGCGGCAAGGAAATGGTGGACCGTCTCACCAACCTCATCGCCATCTTTGAAAACAAGGCGCTCGATTTCAGCAAGAACCGCGCGGACGGCGATGACATTCTGGGCGACGCCTACGAATATCTGATGCGCCACTTCGCCACCGAGAGCGGCAAGAGCAAGGGCCAGTTCTACACCCCCGCCGAAGTCAGCCGCATCATGGCGAAGATTATCGGTATTCACGACGCGAAGACCACGAACGATACGACGGTGTATGGCCCCACCGGCGGCTCCGGTTCGCTGCTGCTGAAAGTGGGCGATGAAGCCAGCGCGAAGGTCACGCTTTACGGGCAGGAAAAGGACGCCGCCACCGCGGGCCTCGCCCGCATGAACATGATCCTGCACAACAATCCCACGGCGTTGATCGTGCAGGGCAATACCCTCGCCGATCCAAAATTCAAGGACGGCGACACGCTCAAGACCTTCGACTAAGTGGTCGCCAATATCCCGTTCAGCGACAAACGCTGGAGCAACGGCGTGGATGTGCAGAACGATCCGTATGAGCGGTTCAAGCTCTTTGGCGCGCCTCGATAAACCCGCGACGCTGAACAGCGGGGTGTTTGTGATCCGCCCCATTGAGGACGCGTTTCATCCTGACTTCTTCTACTACCTGCTGTGCTCGAATTTATTTTCCGAGTTCCTTGCGCAACTGAGTGCTGGCTCTACGATCAATCACCTTTACCAAAAAGACTTTGTTACGTTCAATTACAAGACTCCTGGCACTCTTGAACAACAAACCTCCATCGCCACCATCCTCTCCGACATGGACGCCGAAATCGCCGGGCTGGAGGCGAAGGTCGCGAAAACCCGCCACCTCAAGCAGGGCATGATGCACAATCTGCTCACCGGTAAAATCCGCTTGGTATGAAAGAAAACCAGCACATCGAATGGAAGTCGTCCTGGCGGGACGAGTACCTGCGATGGATTTGCGGATTTGCCAATGCCGAGGGTGGCACTTTGGTGATCGGCAAGAATGACCGGGGCAAGGTGCTGGGCGTCCCCAACGCGGCGAAGTTGCTGGAGGACATTCCCAACAAAGTGCGGGATATCCTGGGCATCATGGTGGATGTGAATCTGCGCGGGCACGCCGGCAGCGACTACCTGGAAATCGCGGTGCCAGCCTATCCCAACCCGATCAGCTACAAGGGCGAGTACTGCTATCGCAGCGGCAGCACCAACCAGACGCTCAAGGGAGCGGCGCTGGACAAATTTCTTTTGCAGCGATACGGCAGGCGGTGGGACGGTGTGCCGGTGCCAGGGTTGCGCGGGGAGGATTACAGCCCAGCCGCGTTTCGGCTTTTCAGATCGAAGGCGGCAAAAAGCGGGCGCATCAGTGAAGCGGTGCTGCAAGACGGCACCGAATCTCTGCTCGAGAACCTGCAACTCAGGGAAGGTGCGTATCTCAAACGGGCGGCAGCCTTGCTCTTTTTCGATGAGCCGGAGAAATTCGTTGGCGGCGCCTATATCAAGATCGGTTTTTTCGTGACCGATGATGATTTGCGCTATCAGGATGAGATTCAGGGCAATCTGTTTGAGCAGGTCGAGAAGACGCTGGAAATCCTGTTCACCAAGTATCTCAAGGCGTATATCCGCTACGAGGGCATTCAGCGGGTAGAGGAATTCCTGTTTCCCGCGCAGGCTTTGCGAGAGGCACTGCTCAACGCGGTGGTGCACAAGGATTACAGCAGCGGCGTTCCCATTCAGATCAGTGTCTACGAGGACAAAATCGTACTTTGGGGCGCCGGGCAGTTGCCTCAGGACTGGACTATGGAACGGCTGTTAGGCAAGCACCCCTCGAACCCTTACAACCCGCTCATCGCCAATGCGTTCTTTCGGGCCGGCTATATTGAGTTGTGGGGACGCGGCATCGAGAAGATCAACCGCGAGTGCAAGGAGCACGGGATAGCGCCACCGACCTATGATTACGGCATGTCCGGTCTGATGCTTACTTTCCACGCGGACAAGCAGCAACTCATCGAGGCCTTGGGCAGAGAGAAGGTGGGGCTGGGGAAAGAGGATTCGGGTACTACCCAAGAAACTACCCAGAAAACTACCCAGAAAACTACCCAGAGAATCCTGGCGGCGCTACGGAGCAATCCTGCAGGCAGCCGCCGGGAAATCGCGGAATTGTTGGGAGACATCACGGAGGACGGCGTGAAATACCACTTGGGCAAGCTGAGGTCCCAGGGGCGGATTCGGCGCATCGGCCCTGACAAGGGCGGTCACTGGGAAATAGTGCGGGACGACGATGCCTGATATCGGCCAGCCCGAACGCGCGACACAGAAGCGGGTCATCGCCCTGTTTCGGGATGAATTGCGCTATCGCTACCTAGGCGATTGGACTGACCGCCCGACCAACAGCAACATCGAAGAAGCGCTGCTCACGGCCTACCTGCGCAAAAGCGGTTGCCGCCCCCTTGCGCATGAACGCGGACACCATCCGCGTATTCGCTATTTCCAAACTGGGCTGGATCAAGAAACAGCAGCAAAAGTTGCGCAAACAGGAACGCGAAACCCCGCGAGAATACCTCGACCGGGAAAGCCACTATTGCTGGGGCAAACGCTATTTACTGAAAGTGGTGGAGAACGACGCAGCTCCTCGAGTCGAACTCAAGCATGCCAGCATGGTCCTGCACGTGCGCCCAGGCGCTGATGACGACAAGAAGCAATCCGTCATGGATGAATGGTATCGCCGGCAGCTCAAGGCTGAAATCCCGCCGCTGATTGTCAAATGGAGGCGGCACATAGGTGTCACGGTCGCGCGGTTCACCGTCAGAAAAATGAAAACCAAATGGGGAACCTGCACACCGGAATCCAAGTCCATCCTCATCAACCTGGAGTTGGCCAAAAAACCACCCGAGTGCCTCGAATACATCGTCGTCCACGAAATGGTGCATCTGCTTGAACGCATCCACAACGGCCGCTTCATTGCCTTGATGGATCAATTCATGCCCAAATGGCGATTTCACCGGGAAGAATTGAATCGCCTGCCTGTGCGCCATGAGCGTTGGAGGTATTAAATAGCAGTTCGCGCCAACCTTTCCGTATCGGGATAACCAGCAAGCAAAGGACTACTTCATGCCGTTTTATCGTTTCGAGGACTTCGCAAGCAATTTTCTGACGCCGCATCTCTCCACCGGCAAGGCGCCGGTGATCGAGGGCAAGTGCATGTACTTCTGCCTGCTGCACAAGACCGCGGGCACCGGCTCGGAACTGCATTACCATCCGAACGAACTGTTGATTTTCCCGGTGCGCGGAAAAATCAACGCCATCGTCGGCAAAGACCGGCGCATCGTCGCCCCCGGAACGTTTGTACACGCGCCGGCCTACGCCCGGCATTCGATGAAAGCAACGGAGGACGGCGCTTGCCAGTATCTGTACATCAAGGACAAAACGTGGACCGTCGTTGGCCTGGCTGAGGACGAAGCCGTTCCGGACCGGGCCATGACGGTGGCCGAGGTCAACAAGAAGTATAACGTCGGAGACCGTGACAAACACCGGAAAGCCGAAGGCAAATCACAGGCCGTCATTGAAGGACTGCACACGTGCTATTACCCGATCATCGATGCGCTCGACGCCCCGCAGTCGTCGGCGCGGCGCGTCAATTGGATCGAAGGCGAACGGCTGGCATTCGGCTACTTCGAAGTGCCATCCGGACACGACGAGCCGCAGATGAAAGCCGATCACGAATTGTTCGTCTACGTTCTGAGCGGCGAACTTGAGGCTCAGTCCGGAACGGCACACAGGTTGATCAAGGCCGGCGATATTATCCATGCCCCGCGCGGAGACTCCTACCGGCTGCAGGTCAGATCGCCCTTCGCGCGCTATGTCATGGTGCGTTCGACATCCTGGCTCGAGCACCGGATAGAATCGATGACGCCTGAGGAAGCGGAGCAGGCGCGCGTCAACGTGAAGGCAAACTGACGCCGCGATTATTTTCTGGCGGCGCGGGCGACGTCATGATGCGCATCGTGGCGCAGAAAATGTCGGAAAACCTCGCTCAGCAGATCGTCATCGACAATCAAGCCGGGGCGGCGGGCCTGATCGGCGCGGAACGCATAGCACGCGCCGTGCCAGACGGTTACACGATCGGCGGCATCAGCGACAGTGTGCTGAACTTCGCGCCCAACTTGTACCAAAAGGTCAACTTCGATCCGATCAAAAGCTTTGAACCCGTCAGCGCGGTTGCGGCAATTACCTGGGTGATGATCGTGCACCCATCATTACCGGCAAAGAACGTAAAGGAATTCATCACGCTGGCGAAAGCACGGCCCGGCCAGCTCGATTTCTCATTCGGGGGCAATGGCAGCCCGCAGCACATCGCGATGGAATTGTTCAAATCCGCAACCGCGATTTCGCTCGTTCACGTTCCCTATCGTGGCGCGACACAAGCCGCGCTGGACGTGCTCGGCGGGCGCATTCCAGTCATGTTCACCGCGGTTTCGATCGTGTTGTCGAACATCAAGGAAGGCAAGCTGCGGGCGCTGGCCATTACCAATAGCAAACGCTCAACGCTGTTGCCGGATGTCCCGACCCTGGCAGAAGCGGGCGTGCCCGGCTTCGTGTTCAACACGTGGGCCGGAATTTATGCGCCGCAAGGCACGCCGAGGCCGGTCATCGAGCGGCTGAATACGGAAATTATCAAGGCAACTGGCGATGCCTCGGTACGAGAACGGCTGCTGGGCCTGGGCATGGAAGCCGGCAGTTCCACGCCTGAGCAACTGGGCGGGATGACGCGCGACGGCCTCGCGAAAATGACGAAGCTCATCAAGGGGCTGGGAATCAAAGCCGAGTAGTAGGCGCGGACGCTCGCGTGGCAACAATCGCTCGGTGTGTTTCTACGCCGAAAAAGATTACCGACGTTATATGGATGATCTCACCGAACAATCGCGCCGCTTCGGATGCACGATACATGCCTATACGCTGATGACCGAACACGTGCACCTGCTGCTTACGCCGGAAAAGACCGACAGCGCAGGCCAGTTGATGAAGCACGTCGGCCAGCGTTACGTTTAGCATTCTCAACGCGCGAGCATCCACGTAAGCAATTGCGTTCCGAGGTGGAAATCGTCCATGCGCATGGACTCGTGCGGATTGTGGCTGCCGTGAGCGTTGCGCACGAACAGCATGGCGGCACGGAACCCCGCGTGAGCGAAATCCTGCGCGTCGTGCCCGGCCCCGCTGGGCAGGGCCATAGTCGATATCCCGAGGCACCGCGCGCCCTGCGAAAATTCGCGCTGCAATGTGACATCCATGCGCGCCGGCGGCGACAGGTTAAAGTCGCCGAGCTCGAAGCTCACTCGGCGCCGCGCGGCGATTTGCGCTGCGAGTTGCTTCGCGAGCGCGGTGGTGCGCTCTACCACCGCGAGGTCTTCGCTGCGCAGGTCGATCGAGAAGGTGACCTCGCCGGGCACCTTGGTGATCGAATGCGCCTTCCCGTCGGTGTATAACTGGCCGACGGTGAAGACGAGATCGCCACCGGCATTGCGCACCGCTTCCCACTCGCAGTCGAGGCGATGGCACAGTTCGACCGTGGCCAGCACGGCGTCGCTGCGGTACTCGTGCGGCACGGCGCCGGAATGATTGTATTCGCCCAGACAGCGCGCGGAGCGCGCGCGCGCCGAGCCGCGTATGCCGGTGACGATGCCAACCGGAATGGACTTGTTGTCGAGCACCGGCCCTTGCTCGATATGCAGCTCGAGATAAGCCAGGTAGCGTTCTGGCGCGAGATGCGCGCGGCCGAGCTGGGCCGCGCCCGGATCGAAGCCGGCAAGCCGCATCTGCTCGGCGAGCGTCCGCCCGCTGCGGCTGCTCACCGCGCCGTCGAGTTCGCGCGGATTGAGCAGTCCGAGCGCCATGCGGCTGCCGATGTGGCCCTGATGGCTGCCGCCGTACCAGCTGCTGGCTTCCTCGGCGCGCACGCCCATGATGGTGACATCTCGCAGCGGTGTTGCTCCTGCGTGGCGAAATGCGGCGATCGCGCTCAGGCCGGCCACGACGCCCGCCGCACCGTCGAAGTTGCCGCCGAGCGGAACGGAATCGAGATGCGAGCCGGCGATCCATGCGGGCAGCTTGCGATCGCGCCCCGGCAAAGTCATGTACAGATTGCCGAACGCATCGCAGGAAACCTCGAGTTCAAGTTCGCGTGCCGCGCGTGCAGCCAGATCGTGAGCCACTTGTTCGCCGTTGGCATAGGACTCGCGGCTGACGCCCGGGCCGTCGGCCGTGCGCTCACGCAGTTCGTCGAACAAGCGCTCGGCGGGTGGCATCGCTGCCGACACCGAATCGCGGATCAGGGCGGCGTCCATCGGAGGCTACGCGGCTTCGGGCGCAAAATCGCCAATGAACGCGCGCCAGGGCCGCTCGAGTTGCGCTGGTTCGAGCCGAAGCAGGGCACGCACGCTTGAGATCAGCATCGGATACGGCGCGTGTGCGATCGCCTCGACCTTGCCGAGTATGACTTCGTCGTCGAACGGGCGATCAGGCCCGCCAGCCGCGCTCAGGCACTCACGGGTCACCGTGCTGCCGTCTTCGAGTTCGACGGTGACGCGCGCAGGACGGTCGTTCGGACGCGGCAATGCAGGCTCGAAGCGCCGCAGCTCGACGCGTTCGCGCAGGCGCGCGATGTCGGGGTCCGCGAGCGAGGCCGCAGCAAACGCTTCGGTGTGCGCATGACCGTGCACTTGCGCGGTGGCGAGCACGTGCTCGAAGGAGAATCGTCCCGCGAGCGTTGTCTGCGGGCGGCTATTGTTCATTCCAGGCCGGTGTGTTTCCAGCACGATGCGCCGAATGTCGCGTGCCGCGGTCCCCGCCGGCAGCGCAGCGCGCGCTAACAGCATCGCCTCCACGGCCGAGTGGGTAGACTGGCAGCACGCATGCAGCTTGTGATAGCCGTGGGTGACCGCCCATTCAGCGCCGAGCGAGCGCGTCAGCGCTTCGGGCTCGGGCGCTTGCCCCAGGCGCTCGGTGAACATCGCATAGGGGCTGCCGGCATGGCCGCCGATGCCGCATGCCGCCCAGTCCGCCGCGCGCATGCCGTTCACCGCGCCGACGGCGGCCCACACGTTGCGCACGAACGCGCCGTCCACGCAATGCTGATAGTCGCCGACGCCGATCAGGGTGCTGGCCGCTGTCACCGCGTCGAGCATACGCCGCGCGTCGTACTGGCGCGCGAGTGAGGAGGCGATCGCGCCGCCAATCGCCGCCGTTTGCGGATGCGGGTGCAGCCCGAGCGATGGAAAAATCCAGCACCGCGCAAATCGCGCCGTGACCTCATAGGCGAGTGCAGCGTTCGTCAGCACCTCGGCAACCCTCAGGTCGCGCGACTCCGCTTCCGCGAGCAGCACCGGCAGCGTATACAGTCCCGCGTGGCAGGGCGCGAGCCGGTATCCCTCGTCAAGTTCGCACCAGCTTCCGGCAATGCCGTTGGCGAGCGCGGCGCTGTGCCGGTCGGTGCGCGGGCGGCCGCCACGGAAGACCGTGGCTTCGGCGCGCGCGCCGTCCGCAATCAGTTGTGCGTGCACGCGCGCAACTTCGGGTTCGTCGCGCGCAGCGATGGCCGCGGCGAGATTGTCGGCGATGACGAGCACGCTCTTCCTCAGCGCTATCGCCGGGATGCGGCGCGCCGAGTCGGATGCCGCCCAATCGATCAGTGCGCGGACGCCATCCGCGACTTGCTGCTTTGCGACCTGCGCCGGGGTCACGATGGCTGACCCGCCGCGAGCGCCATCACGCCGCGCACCCGGCACTCGGCGAGGTTGCGCAGCGCGTCGAGCAAGCGGTCGCTGCGTTCGCGTCCGCAGGCGTGCCGGGTCAGGCGCGTGAATTTTTGCGCAATGCGCTGCGCCTGAGCCTCAAAGTCGGTGCTTGGCACGCCGGTGTCACACTGCGCCTGCACCTGCCGTCCATCGTTGAGTCGGACTATCACTTCGGTCTGCATCAGCGGCCATCCCTCGACCAATTCGACCGAAGTGCGATCGCGCAACGCCACCAGCGCCGGATCGGCGGCAACGGCTTCGGTATAAGTGGCGAGCTCGCCGGTGTCGCGTCCCGAGAGCGCCATCGCGGTCGTCAGCCGCAGGCTGAATTTCGCTTCCAGACCGGTGCGCGGCGTTGCGATATTGCAGACCGCATCGGCGCCTTTTTCCACGCGCACCTTGACCCACTGGATCGCGTCTGGCGCAAAGCAATGGCGTTCGATGAGTTGGCGCGCGCATTCGATGGCGGAGTGCGTGCCATAACAGGCCGCGTGATACTTGAACAGGTTCTCCGAGATGTAGAACTTTTCCGGCTCGCCGAGCGCGGCCGCCGGATCGAAGTCCGGGCTCATCACGGCAGCGAAGCCCTGCCGGCATTCGAGCGCATCGGGACGACTCACCATGCCGCGCGACGCAAGCGCCGCCGCGCGCACGCCGTTCTGCGCGGCCATGCCCGCGTGAAACGGCTTGCACTCGGTGCCGAACAGACCCTTGAGCCCCGCCGCCTGGCTCGCTGCGATACCGACCGCGTGCTGTGTGCGCTCGGCGTCGAGCCCCAGCAGATGCGCGCAGGCGAGCGCCGCGCCCAGCGAGCCCACCGTCGCCGTGGCGTGATAGCCCTTCAGGTAATGGCCTGGCGCGATGAGCCGGCCCGCGCGGCAGGCGAACTCGTAGCCGGCGACGAATGCCGCCAGCAGTTCATCGCCGCGCGCATCGAGAACCTCGCCGACGGCGAGCAGCGCCGGCGCCAGCACGGCGGACGGATGGCCGTTGATGTTGAGATTGACATCGTCATAGTCGAGCACGTGCGACATCGTGCCGTTGACCAGCGCGGCTTGATTGCGCGTGACCCGGTCGCGATGGCCGGGGACGCTTGCAACGGGATGGCCGCCTTCGGCGCGCGCTTCATCGAGCAGCAGCTGGACCAGCCGGTCGGGCGCGCCGGCGATGGCGACGGCAAACCAGTCGATCAGGCATTGGCCGGCCAGATTGCGCACCCATTGCGGCAGGCTTGCGTAGCGAATCGCGAGCGCGCGGGCGACGAGCGTGGCGGTGATGTCGCGCTCCTGCATAGCGGTGCCCATGGCGCACTATTCCATGCGTATGGCGGCAGCCTTGACGACTCTGGCCCAGCGTTCGAGGTCGGCGCGCTGCACGGCGGCAAACGCTTCGGGCGTGCTGCCGACGATGTCGGCGCCGAGTTCGCTCATTCTGGTCTTGACCTCCGGCTGGTTGAAGTGTTCGATGATCGCCGCGTTCAGTCGCATGACGATGGGGCGCGGCGTACCGGCCGGCGCGAACACGCCGAACCACCCGACCGCATCGTACCCGGGAACGCCACTCTCGGCGATGGTCGCGAATTCCGGCAGGCTCGCCGAGCGCTTCGCCGAGGTGATGCCGAGCGCGCGCAGCCTGCCGCTCTTGGCGTGCGGCGAGGTCGCGACGATGTCGCCGAACAGCACCTGCACCTGTCCCGCGATCAGGTCGGCGAACACCGCCCCCGTACCCTTGTACGGAATGTGCGTCATCTGCACTTTCGCGAGCAGCTTGAACAATTCCCCTGCCAGATGCGGCATGCCGCCATTGCCGGACGACGCCATGTTGAGCTGGCCCGGCCTGGCTCGCGCGAGATCGATGAATTCCGCTACATTCTTCGCCGGCACTGCCGGATGCACGACCATCAGATACGCAGACGAAGCGACGAGGCAAACCGCCGTGAAGTCCTTCACCGCATCGTATGGAATGTTCGCATAGAGCGACGGATTGATGGCGTGCGACCCGGTGCCGGCGGTGATCAGCGTGTAGCCGTCGGGTGCGCTGCGCGCGGCGATCGCCGTGCCGATGTTGCCGCCCGCGCCCGGGCGATTGTCGACCACAACCTGCTGGCCGAGCTTTGCGAACAGGCCCTGCGCGGCGATGCGCCCGATGATGTCGGTGCCGCCACCGGGGGAGAACGCCACGATCATGCGGATCGGGCGAACCGGATAGGCGTCTGCTGCAATGGCGCCGGCCGGGGCCAGTATGCCGCCGACGGCGAGCAGGAGCGTGAGGCGCACCATGGCGCAGCCTCCTAGAGCTCGGCGCTGGAGGCGAGATACGCGCGCGCGATCTCCTCGCCGGTCGCGAACCAGACGTCCTGGTGCGAGCAGATGTATTTCAGCGCCGAATCGAGTCCGCCGATGCGGTGCGGCACCCCGATCATGAACGGATGCAGGCAGATCGCCATGACGCGAGCGCTGTGGGCGCCTTCGCGGTAAAGCACATCGAAGGTACGCCGGATGATGAGCTCGAACTCGTCGATCGAGCTGAATCGATAGTTGACCTGATTGGAATCGTTGACCTCGTACGAGTACGGAAGGTAGACGATTTCGCGCCCGCCGACCCGCATGCGATAGGGCTGGTCGTCATTGACCCAGTCGGAAACGTACAGGCAGCCCTCGTCGATCAGGTAGTCGAGCGTGTTCCAGGTTTCCGCGAGCGCCGCGCCCAGCCAGCCGACCGGTTTTCTGCCCGTGGCCTGGTGCAGCTTTTCGATGCAGTAGTGAATCAGTTCCTTTTCCTGCTCGGACGGCACGGCGGTCAGGCGCACGTTGTTGGACCTGTTGTGACCCATGAATTCCCAGCCGAGCTTGACCGCATCCTCGATGATCTGCGGATGGTGGTCGCAGATGTCGGCGTTGGTCGTCGCCGTCGCGCGGATGCCGTACTTGCTGAGCACGTCCATCAGCCGGAAGATGCCTACCCGATTGCCGTAGTCGCGTTGTCCCCAGGCGCGCACCGTCGGCGCCTTGTAGTCGTGCGCCTTCTCGAACGGGTGCCCGGCGAGCGGCGCGGTCAGCGGAAAAAACTCGACGTTCGGAATCACCCAGACCGCGAGCTGCGCGCCGTTCGGCCATTTCCATTGGGCGCGGCGGTTGATCGGAACATACGGAAACGGACCATACTCGGCGGGCTTCATTGCTGGCCTCTCTCCTTCAGTCGGCGGCGCCCGCGAACCGGGGCGCTACGGCCCATTCTAACATCGCGACGGGCCGAAACCGAGCGGCGCGTGCGCAGCCGCAGGCACAGGCATAGGTTGTGTAAGGTTGTGTAAGCCGTGTGAGTTGCCGATAATGGGGGCCAAGTGTGCCCGCCACAACGATGCATAGCCTGGAGAACCGCCATGAAGACCCACGTCGCCCTGCTTACCTGCCTGCTGCTGATGCCGGCCGCGCTCGCTCACGCGCAGCCCTATCCTTCGAAGTCGGTACGCATGATCGTGCCATTCTCGACCGGGGGCACGACCGACACGCTCGGACGCATCTACGCGCAGCATCTGTCTGAGGCGTTCGGTGTGCAATTCGTCATCGACAACCGGGTGGGCGCGGGCGGCACGATCGGCACCGAAATCGGCGCGCGCGCGGCGCCCGACGGCTACACGCTCGTGTTCGGCTCGACCAGTTCGATCGCGGTCAGCACGGCGCTCTATCCAGAAATCAACCTCAACATCATGCGCGACTTCGTGCCCGTTGCCAACGTCGCCACGGCGTCCATCGTGCTCGCTTCGCATCCGTCGCTGCCGGCGAGGAACATCGCGCAACTCGTCGCGCTCGCCCGGGCGCGCCCGGGCCAGATCGCGTACGCGTCCTCGGGCAGCGGCAGTTCGCTGCACCTGTGCGCCGAATATCTGAAGTACCTCGCCAAGATCGACTTGCTGCACGTCCCGTACAAGGGTGTCGGCCCGGCGATGCCGGACCTGATCGCGGGGCGCACGCAACTGCTGTTTTCCGATATGCCGCCGTTCGTGGCTCACCTCAAGACCGGCCGGCTGATCGCGCTCGGCGTCACCACCGCGAAACGCTCGCCGCTGCTGCCGGACATTCCGGCTATCGCCGAAACCGTACCCGGCTACGACCTCGCCGGCTGGTACGGCATCCTCGCGCCGGCGGGCACGCCGCGCGAGATTGTGCTCAGGCTGCACGCCGAGGTGCAAAAGATCATGGCGCAGCCGCAGATGCGCGAGCGCTATGTCTCGCTCGCCATCGAGCCGGCCGGCGGCACAGCCGAGCAGTTCGGCGCTTTCGTCAAGTCCGAAATCGACAAGTGGGGCGACCTCGTGCGCCGCTCGGGCGCAAAGGTCCAGTGACGCTCAACGAACAGCCGGCGGCGACGCTGGCCCGTAAGCTCGCGGCGCGGGATATCACCTGCGAATCGCTCGCCCGGGCCTGCCTGGAACGCGTGCAGGCGCGCGAGTCCGAGGTGCTTGCCTGGGCGCACCTTGATGCAGCGTCCGTGCTGCGCGTTGCGCGCGAGTTTGACCGGGCAGCGCCGGAAGGCCTGCTTTGGGGACTGCCGATCGGCGTCAAGGATGTGATCGACACGGGGGCCATGCCTACGTCCTACGGTTCACCGATTTATGCCGGGCATAGGCCCGCGGCGGACGCTGCCTGCGTCGCCATGGCGCGCAAGGCGGGCGCGTACGTTTTCGGCAAGAGCGCCACCACCGAGTTCGCGACCGCATTCCCCGCGGCGACGCGCCATCCGCTCGACCCGCTGCGCACGCCGGGCGGTTCCTCGAGCGGCTCGGCGGCGGCGGTTGCGGATTGCATGGTGCCGCTGGCGTTCGGCACACAAACCGGCGGATCGACGCTGCGTCCGGCGAGTTTCTGCGGCATCGTCGGCTACAAGCCCACATTCGGCATGATCAATCGCACCGGCGTGAAACCGGTTGCCGACGCGCTCGACACGCTCGGGCTGTTCGCGCGCACGGTCGAGGATGTGGCACTGCTCGCCGCCGCAGCGGCCGGCCGAGCTGAGCTTGCCGTGCTTGCAGCGGTGTCCGCGCCAAAGATAGGCTTATGGCATGGCACGGAATGGGTTCACGCGCAGCCCGAGTCCGCCGCCGCCGTGGAACAGGCGGCACAACTGCTCGCGCGCGTCGGCTCCCGCGTTGCCGAAGTCGATGCACCCGCGGAATTCGCCGGTCTCGGCGACGCTCACCACGACATCGAGTACTTCGAGATGGCGCGCGGTTTTGCCTGGGAACGCACGCATCATGCTGCGCGGCTCAGTCCGGTATTCATCAGTCGACTCGAACGCGGAAGCGAATGTTCGCTCGACCGCTACCATGCCGCGTTCGCTCTTGCCGAGCGCTGTCGCCGGCAATTCGATGCGCTGATGGAACACTGCGACGTGCTGCTGACGGCCGCCGCGCCGGGCGAGGCACCGCTGGGACTCGGCAGCACCGGCAGCGCTGCGTTCAACAGCCGCTGGACGCTGCTGCATGCGCCGTGCATCGCGCTGCCGGGCTTCAAGGCGCCGAGCGGAATGCCGGTAGGCGTGCAGTTGATCGGCCCGCGGCGCGGAGACCGGCGCCTGCTGGCCGTCGCCGAATTCGCTTTTCGCCTATTCCGCTGACTCGTTCGGCGGCGTGCGCACGTAGCGCCGGCACAGCGTCGCCACCGGATCGAGCGCGCGGCGCAACGCGGCTTGCGCCCGGGGTGTGTCGAATGTCTGCCGCCATTGCGCTGTGGCCGCGGTGTCCGGGGCCTCCAGGTGATAAACCGCTACGTGAAGATGGGTGCTGCGGGTGGCGCGGAAACGCCGCGCGCACAATACGCCGCGGACGTTCGAAATCGCGGGCAGATGTTCTTCGTCGTACCAGGCGCTGAACTCGGCGTCGTGCCGTAGTTCGACGTTGGCCGCATACACATACAGTCCACCGGCATCCGGCGGCGGCAGACGATCGCACGGGGCAATCAACTCGCCCTCGAAACGCAGGCGCTTGATACAGCGCCAGCCCACGCGCCGTGTCCACGGCGAATTGTTTTCGTATCCAATGGCGAGATAACCGGGGCTGCCCAGCACTGCGACGCTGGCCAGATCGTAGGTATTGAGCGACACCTTTGGTACGCCGACGCCGATCCAGCGCCGGCACAAGAGAAATCCCGGCACGCGCTCGCGCTCCGGGATGTGCTCAAGGTCGTACCAGTCATGAAACTCGTCCTCGGCGACCGGCGAATAGTCGAACGACGAAATCAGGATGCCCAATGGCTGTCGCATGCGGTCTTCCGGCGTCGCCGCGGATCACTCAGCCGGTATCATCCTGGAAAAAGCTATTCGCCGCAAAGGACGCCAAGGACGCGAAGGCAAACAAAGAAGAAGGCTTGTGATCAAGACAACCGTTTTTAGTGATTATATCCGCATTCAACTTGGGGCTGATTTCCTTTGACGTCCTTCGCGTCTTTCGCGGCTCAACTGCTGGAATTAGGTTCAGTAACGCCCGCTACGGCCCGCAGCATTGGGGACCGCGCGTGTCACCCGCGTGACGGCCTCGCGAAAATGACGAGGCTCATCAAGGGGCTCGGCATCAAGGCCGAGTAGCCGGCGCGGCAGTTCGCGCCCGGCAAGGCGGCGATTATCTCCTGGTCGCGCGGGCGGGCGTGTTGCGGCGGGGCTTGGGCTCGAATCCCGGTTCGTAGTGCGGACCGG
>JACPTJ010000497.1 GCA_016192835.1 Betaproteobacteria bacterium | reverse complement strand
GGATCAGAATAGCTCTTAGGCGAACGACGGTTTTGATCCACTGCAACAGCGCACCGGTTCTGGCGCCTAATTCCCGGAGTCTCCCGCTCATGGCATCAAAGAACGCCGGCGCGCCGGTCAGCATCGAAATGATCCGCACGCTGATCGGTTTTCCGACGGTGAGCCGCGATTCCAACCTCGAGCTGATCCACTACGCCCGCGATTACCTGAAGAATCTCGGCGCCGCGTTCCGCCTCACCTACGACGACGACCGCCGCAAGGCCAATCTGTTCGCGACGCTGGGGCCCGCCGGCGAGGCGGGCATCGTGCTCTCCGGACTTACCGACGTGGTGCCGGTCGAGGGCCAGGACTGGGATACCGATCCGTTTCGGCTCACCGAGAAGGACGGCAGGCTTTACGGCCGCGGTACGGCCGACATGAAGAGCTTCATCGCGGTCACGCTCGCGTTCGCGCCGGAATTCGCGCGGCGCGGACTGAAGACGCCGCTCCATTTTGCATTGTCGTACGACGAGGAGGTCGGCTGCATCGGGATCGGCCGCCTGCTCTCGGATCTCGCGGCCGCGGGAATCCAGCCCAAATCGTGCATCGTTGGCGAGCCGACGCTGATGCGGCCGGTGATCGCGCACAAGGGCAAGCGGGGTTTTCGCTGCACGGTGCGGGGACTGGCCGCGCATTCGGCGTACGCGCCGCTCGGCGTCAATGCGGTGGAGGCGGCGGCGGAGGCGATCGCGTTTCTCAAACAGATGGCGCGCCGGCATCGCGACCACGGGCCTTACGACCGCAGTTTCGACGTCGCGCACACGACCGTGCACGCCAGCGTGATTCGCGGTGGAGCCGCGCTCAACATCGTGCCGCATGAATGCGTGTTCGAGTTCGAGTTTCGCCATTTGCCGGGAGACGATCCCGCGGCGTTGCTGAGGGAATTCACGGAATTCCTCCGAACAACGCTGGAGCCCGAAATGCGGGCGGTACACGCGGACGCGGGATTCATCATCGAGCCGCTGTCGGAAATTCCTTCCCTGGATACCAGCGCGGAGACCGAGATCGTTGGTCTCGCGCACGAACTTTCCGGCAGCAGTGAAATCGGCAAGGTGTCGTTCGGCACCGAGGGCTCGCAGTACGAGCGCGCGGGAATTCCAGCGGTGGTGTGCGGTCCCGGCTCGATCGAGCAGGCGCACAAGCCGAACGAGTTCGTCGCGCTCGATCAGGTGCTGAAATGCGAGCAGTTCATGCGGCGGCTTGCCGATCGCGTGTGCGATCGGCGGTGAGCATGGAATCTGCGGCCGTTGCCGTGCGGCCCCGGGGCGGCGTTTCGCTGCCGTTCCTGGTAGCGGCGCTGATCGCGGGCCACGCGATGAGTTCGATGGCGTTGCTGGTGCTGCCGGCGGTGGCGCCCGCCGTCGCGCGCGATTACGGCGTCGATGCCTCGCTGATCGGTTATCAGATCAGCCTCGTGAGCGTCGGCATGCTTGCCTCGCTGGCGATGCTGGGCAACCTGAGCCGCAAGCTCGGTGGCGCCCGCACCAACCAGATCGGACACGGCATGGTCGGGACCGGCATGCTGCTCATGCTGGCCCCGTCGGCGATGTTTCTGATCGCCGGCTCGCTCGTGGTCGGCGTGGGCTACGGCTTGCTTACGCCGTCGGCCTCGTACCTGCTGATGCGCTTCACGCCGGATGCGCGCCGCAATTTCGTGTTCTCGCTGCATCAGGCGGCCATACCCGTGGGAGGAATACTCGCGGCGATCGGCGCGCCCTGGATCGCCGTCACGGTGGGATGGCGCTGGTCAGTAGCGCTGACTGCCTTGCTGGTGTTTGGCGTGGTCGCGCTGGTGCAGCGCGGACGCGCAGGCTGGGACGATGACCGCGATCCCGCGCATCCCGCGGTCGCGCCGAGCCCGTTCACCGGTATTGCCGGAATCTGGCGCGTCCGCAGCTTGCGCCTTATCTCGGTGGCGGGCGGATGTCTGTGCTGGGTGCAGTTCTGCGTCTCGTCGTTCACCGTCGTGGCGTGTGTCGAGATGCTCGGCATGAACCTCGTTGCCGCCGGCACCGTGCTGCTGGCCGTACAACTCGGGAGCGCCGGCGGGCGGTTGCTTGCAGGGGCGATTGCGGATCGAGCGGGCAACCCGAAGCGGGTGATCGCGGGTATCGCGGGGTTGACGGCCGCCACGTGCATCGCGACGGCGTGGCTCGCGCCGGCGTGGCCGTTGCCGCTCGTCTACGCATTGTTTGCGTTGCACGGCGTGACCTCGGGAGGCTGGGCCGGCATTCTGTTCGTCGAGGTGGGGCGTCTTGCGCCCCCGGGCCAGGTGAGCATGACGTTCAGCGGCTCGCTGGTCTACATCAATATCGGCAAGTTCATCGGCCCGATCGTGTTCGCCAATGTCTACGCGTTCACCAGGAGCTACGGCTTCGCATTCGCGTCGGTGGCGGCGCCGGCGCTGATCGCGCTGGGCTGCCTGCTGGCTGAAAAAAAATTGTACGGCGAGCGCTGAAACGCGGCCCCTACTGAGTATTGCGAAACCGGATGACAGTCTGGTTTCGCTCGACGCTCCCCTCGCCCCCTGGGGGAGAGGGGTATGGGGGAGAGCCAGCGCAGCGAGCGAGGGGGCCGGGCCGAGCGATGTAACGCAGTTACATAAAGCTCGGTTATTGCTGGGCAGCTGAAAGCCGCTTAACATGTCCGGTCCTGAACGTTCAACTGAATCTGGATCATTTCCAGTATTTCCAATAGGGGAGTAGTACATGGGCAAAGTCGTGACGTTTGCATCCCTGCAGTACCAACCAGCGGCAACCGGCATCAACACCGCCGCCATCACCGGCAGCGAAGGCAAGGAAATGCAGGCAGAAGTGGTCCGGCTCGCTCCCGGCGCAAAACTCGCCGCCACCGTGCCGCAGGGTTGCGATCGCTATTTTTTCACACTCACCGGCGAGGCAACGGTCTCGAACGGCGGCGGCACGCACCGCATGCCGACGGAAACATTTGCGACGTTGCAGGAAGGCGTGAAGTTCGCGCTGGAAAACAGCGGCAAGGCCGGGGCCGAACTCCTCAGCGTGATCGTCCCGCCGCCCGGCAAGTCCGGCGCGCATCCCGGCTTCAAGGGCGGCATCAAAGTCGCCGAGCGCCGCAAACAGCCGGTAGTCGACATCCCCGAGCAGAAGAAGCACCGC
>JACPTJ010000569.1 GCA_016192835.1 Betaproteobacteria bacterium | reverse complement strand
TGACCGATGGTTACCGAAACAGCCGGGTGCACCGTTTCACCAAGGATGGCGAACTGATTCAGTCCTGGGGGCAGCCTGGGAAGACTGCGCCCGGAGACTTTCATCTGCCGCACAGTCTGACGATCTCGCCCGACGGCACCCTCTATGTGTGCGATCGCGCCAACGCTCGCGTGCAGATCTTCACGCCGGATGGCAAGTTCATCGGTATGTGGACCGACATGGGCGGCCCGAATGACATAGCCAGGGACAAGAATGGAATCTTCTATCTGTGCGAACAGGCCTCCCGCATCAGCAAACACGCTATTAGCGTGCGCGATGGAAACGGGACGGTGCTCGCTCGCTGGGAGACGGCCCCCGTGCATGGCATGGGCATTGATTCAACCGGAAACATCTATGCCGGACTGACCCGTCTGGGCCGTGTGAACAAGTACTCGATCACGCGGCTCCCGACATCGCCTGACCTGCCGCCCGAAAAAAAGACCTCGGAGCAGCCAGCTGCGCCGTGATCACTGCCGTGATCGGCGCCCCGGATGTGCGGCAGGCCGCCACCCATTTAGCGCAAATCATCCGGGAAGCCAAAATGAGAGTAGGGAAAAGAAGGCCGATGTGACGAAGGTCATACTGGTAAGACACGGTCAGACAAGCTGGAATCAATCACGCCGCATGCAGGGCGGGAACAACGACACGGTTCTCGATGAGGAAGGAGAGCGGCAGTGCCGCTGTCTTGCGGAACGATTGAAAAAAGAAAATATCAAGGCCGTCTATTCCAGCCCGTTGAGCCGGGCAATGGGCACCGCTCAGTGGATTGCCGACGGCCATAATCTCGATGTAATCGAGGAACCGGCTTTCCGTGAGTGTCTCGTATTGGCCGGCTGCTGCCAGTGCCAGAATGCACTTGCCCCACGTGCGTCGTTTCCAAGAACAAGTGGGAAATTTGTCGTGCGGGCGCCGTTGACTCAAAACGACTTTGAGTTGCCGCTCGGAAACCGGGCGTGGTAAGGTTAATTCCGTTCGTGTTGGCCAATGGACTGACGAGTAGAGGATGAGCCGATGAAAGTGCATGAATTGGTGGCACGCTGTGCAAAGGCGTGTGAAAGTGCCGACCCCATGAGTGCGGTAAGTTAAAAGTGTGCTTCCCCAAAGGCCGGCGTACACCGCCGCACGATCACGGCACCTGGGCAACAATTCTTCTCCTTTCTGGCCAGGAGAAAAACACGCTCTATCGGCGAGAAAACGGGGCGTTACGCAAGGCGACCCAGATAACGCTCGCGCGCGGATCGATCCTGCCAATGCGGGCAGACACGGTGCACGTGGCGGAATGCGTCGGTGATACACCGGCGATTGGTCTGCATGTTTACGGTGGTGATATCCTCGAGTTGCCGCGCCGGATGTGGAATCCGGAGACCCTGGAAGAACATGCGCTTGACTGGGCGCTGTACGAAAACTTCGCCCGCATCGCATCGCAAGCGGCGAGTGCACCGACGCCATGAGTTTGCCCATCGGGCGAATCGATTGATATGACCTCTTGCCGGTGTTCGGTTTTGGCCGGTTCGAGCCGTTCCCTATTCAGCCCTTCCGGGTTGAGATCGCAGTCAGTATCCCCTGCATAATCGCAAACGGCGGCGGCGGGCATCCCCGCACGGCGACATCGACCGGAATCACGTTCGACACGCGCCCGCAGCTCGCGTAGCTTTCGCCGAAAATTCCGCCGGTGCAGCCGCAATCGCCGAGCGCGACCACCAGCTTGGGTTCCGGCGTCGCGTCATAAGTGCGCTTGAGCGCGACCTCCATGTGGCGCGACACCGGGCCGGTCACCAACAGCATGTCGGCGTGGCGCGGGCTTGCGACGAATTTGATGCCGAGGCCTTCGAGGTTGTAGTACGGGTTGCCGAGCGCGTTGATCTCGAGCTCGCAGCCGTTGCACGAACCGGCGTCGACGTGGCGTATCGTCAGCGCGCCGGCGAAATACTGCAAGATGTCGCCGTGCAGTCGCTCGCGAGCTACGCGCAGCGCGTCGTCAGGCTGCGGCGGCGCCTCGGTCTTGATGCCGGTTGCCAGGATCAGTTTCAGGGTCTGGTACATATCAATTACAAGTCATGTCCCGAATAGGACAGATTGAACGATTTGTTGATCAGCGGAAAATCCGGCACGATGTTGCCGAGCACCGCGCGCTCCAGCAGCGGCCAGTTCTGCCACGACGGGTCGTGCGGATGGCAGCGGCGGATGCGGTTATCGGCGCCGGTCTCCAGCGCGATCAGCACTTCGCCGCGCCAGCCCTCGACCCAGCCGATGCCGAACGCATTCTCGGGCGCAACCGGAACGGGCGTGGCGATATCGCCGCCGGGCAGGCCGTCGAGGATCGCGCCGATCAGCCGCAGCGATTCCACGATTTCATCGACGCGGACCGTGGCGCGCGCGGCCACATCGCCCCCGGTCCGCACCACCATGTTCACGCCCAGGCGATCGTAGGGCGCTGGCGGAATCTGCGCGCGCAAGTCGCTCCCGATGCCGCTGGCCCGGCCGGCAAGTCCGGTGAGTCCCAGCCGCTCAGCCTGATCCTGTCTGATCCTTCCGCAGTCGACGAAACGGTCCTGCAGGCCGGCATGGTTCACATAAATCTCTCTGAGCGTGGAGACCGTTGTGCCGACAGCGTCGATTTCGCGGCGGATTCCGGCAATACCCCCGGTGTCGATGTCGCGTGCGACGCCGCCCGGAACGATGGCGTCCATCAGGTAGCGATGGCCGAACAATGAGTTGCTGGTGCGCAGCCAGTCCTCCCGCAGCCGCGAGAACTGCGCGAGTCCGAACCCGAATCCCGCGTCGTTTCCCAGGAAACCGAGGTCCCACAGATGCTGCCCGACGCGCTCGCGCTCGAGCAGCAGCGCGCGCAGCCACAACGCGCGCGGCGGCGGAATGATACCGGTTACCGCCTCGACGGCCATCGCATAGGCCCACGCGTACGCGACCGTCGAGTCTCCGGAAACCCGTCCCGCGAGCTTCGCCCCTTCCGCAAGCGTCATCTGCTCGAAGCGTTTTTCGATGCCTTTATGCTTGTAGCCAAGCCGCTCTTCCAGCCTGAGAACGCCTTCGCCGACGATGGAAAAGCGGAAATGTCCCGGCTCGATCGTGCCGGCGTGCACCGGGCCGACCGGGATTTCGTGCACGCCCTCGCCTTCCACCCGAATAAATGGATAGTCATCCATTTGTTCGGGTCGTTGTTCGTGACTGGTGATTGGTGATTGGTGATTCGATGAACTCCGCGCGCTGAACGCTGAATCATCCTTGAAATCTTTCCGCAGCGGAAAAACGTCGGCGGGCCAGGCGGCGTGGCGCAGCCACTTGCGCTGATCCGCGGCGCCCTCGGCGCGCACGCCGAATAAATCGTAGACCGCTCGCTGCATCCGGTGCGCCGCAGAAAAAAGATCGGAAATGTCGGGAAAGCTCTCGCCGGCAAGCGCCAGCGTGGCCACGATCAGCCCCGACGGCACGGCAAGTGCCACATGCACTGCGTAACCTTCGCCCCGATCGCTGCCGTCGCTGCCCCACAGCGCAACCAGCCGGCCGCTCTCATCGCGCACCTGCTGGCACACCGCGCGCCATTGCTGCGCATCGACGCGACCTTGCCACACTGGCATCGCGCCGGGCAGTTGCTTCAGTTCAGTCTGAAAGTCTTCGAGCTTCACGATCTAGGTCTTTAACCGCAAAGGACGCAAAGGACGCAAAGGGAAATCGAATTCAAATCTGGAGCCAGATGGT
>JACPTJ010000075.1 GCA_016192835.1 Betaproteobacteria bacterium | reverse complement strand
ACGCATGACCGGGATTGTTTCCCGCGGCGGCTCGATCATGGCGAAGTGGTGCCTCGCGCATCACCAGGAATCGTTCCTCTATACGCATTTCGAGGATATCTGCGAGGTCATGAAGGCCTACGACGTCGCGTTCTCGCTCGGCGACGGGCTGCGCCCGGGATCGGGCTTTGATGCCAATGACGAGGCGCAGATCGCGGAGTTGAGAACGCTCGGCGAGCTGACCGATATTGCGTGGCGGCACGACGTGCAGGTGATGATCGAGGGCCCGGGCCACGTGCCGATGCATCTGATCAAGGAAAACATGGATCTGCAGTTGAAGTACTGCAAGGAAGCGCCGTTCTACACGCTGGGACCGCTTACCACCGACATCGCGCCCGGCTACGATCACATCACCAGCGCGATCGGCGCGGCGATGATCGGCTGGTACGGCACGGCGATGCTGTGTTACGTGACGCCGAAAGAGCATCTCGGGCTGCCCGACAAGAACGACGTCAAGGACGGCATCATGGCGTACAAGATCGCGGCGCACGCCGCGGATCTGGCGAAGGGGCACCCCGGCGCGCAGATCCGCGATAACGCGTTGTCGAAAGCGCGCTTCGAGTTTCGCTGGGAAGACCAGTTCAATCTCGGGCTCGACCCCGATAAGGCCAAGGAGTTCCACGACGAAACGCTGCCGCAGGAGGGCGCCAAGCTCGCGCATTTCTGCTCGATGTGCGGACCGCATTTCTGCTCCATGAAAATCACGCAGGACGTGCGCGACTACGCAGCGCAGCAGGGCATTGACACGCAAACGGCGCTCGCGAAGGGGATGGAAGAGAAAGCCGCGGAGTTCGTGAAGCAAGGCGCCGAGATATACAGCAAGGCCTGAGTTGATCCCTGTGGCAAGCCACGGTGGTGTAGGGTGCGCTTGCGCACCATCCGGCAATCGGTGCGCAAGCGCACCCTACATCAAAATTTAACCGCTACAATAGCGGGCGATGGACTTACCGCTATTGTTCAAGGCCCTGATACTGGGCGTGGTCGAGGGGCTGACCGAATTTCTGCCGGTGTCGAGCACCGGCCACCTGATACTCGCCAGCGATCTGCTCGATTTCAACGACGAGAAGGGCAAGGTATTCGAGATCGTCATCCAGACCGGCGCGATGCTGGCGATCGTCTGGGAATACCGCGCGAAGTTCGCCGGCGCGATTGCCGGCCTCGCCCGCGACCCGGACGCGCGGCGGTTCGTAATGAATCTTGTCATCGCGTTCACGCCCGCTGCCGTGCTGGGACTCGCGTTCGGGAGCTATATCAAGGCGGTGCTGTTCAAGCCGGTGCCGGTTGCCATCGCGTTCATCGTCGGCGGTTTCGTTATCCTGTGGGCGGAGCGCCGCGAGCACCGGATTGCGGTACAGTCGGTGGACGATATGCGCTGGACGGACGCTCTCAAGGTCGGCTGCGCGCAGGCGTTCGCGCTGATCCCGGGCACTTCGCGCTCCGGCGCCACCATCATCGGCGGGTTGCTGTTCGGCCTGTCGCGGCGCGCGGCGACCGAATTCTCGTTTTTCCTGGCGGTGCCGACGCTGATTGCGGCCGGCGCATACGATTTCTACAAGAACCGCGCGCTGTTCGACGCCGGCGACATCGGGGTTTTCACGGTCGGAACGGTGGCGTCGTTCGTCTCCGCATTCCTGTGCGTGCGCTGGCTGCTGCGTTATATCGCGAGCCACGATTTCACGGTGTTCGCATGGTACCGCATCGCATTCGGCATCGTGGTGCTGGTGACCGGTTACACCGGATGGGTCGATTGGTCGGCGGAGTAAAGCTAATTCTGCACCCAAGGCAGTCCGGCTGCGCACCAGCCGCCTATGGTTTTGCGGTGACCGTTTGGGTCGCGGTCACCTTCGAATCCTTCGAGCACGTTATAGCACTCGGCGTAACCGGCCTGCGTTGCGAGCGTCGCCGCGTGATGCGAGCGCCCGCCGCTGCGGCACAGAAACATCACCGGCGCGTTCTTGTCGGTGGTGCCTTCGAGTTGCGCCAGAAACCCGGAGTTGCTTACATTCCCGGGATAAAGGGAAAACTCGATTTCAATCGCGCCTGGGACGCGTCCGACCCAGTCAAACTCCGCTTTGGTGCGAACGTCAACCAGTTGTGCGTCCCTGACTTCCTGCCAGAGGTCGAAGGCTTCGCGCGGAGTGAGCGCCCCTGCATAAGCCAAACCCATTTTGCGGGCGCGTTCCCGGGCGGTCTTCAGAATTTCCTCAACGTCTGCCATTTGCGCACCCAAAATTCAAATTTCGAAGGCGAATCTTACACGAGTGGCGAATTTATAAAATTGCACTAAAATAGAGCGCAAATGTTCTAATCGCACTAAAATAGTGCACAACATGTTGATGCCATAGCAGAAATGACTTGTGGCACAATGCCTTTGCTGCGGTTTGGATTGGCATATTTCGTGCTAAATCCAGCGCCCAGGGTCTTTAGGTTTCCAATAAACACGCTCAGTTAGGAGAAAACAATGGCGGTAGCCGATGTAATGAAGATGGTCAAGGACAACGAAGTCAAGTTTGTCGATTTCAGGTTTACGGACACGCGTGGCAAGGAGCAGCACGTGTCGGTTCCCGTCAAGGTGTTCACCGAATCGAAATTCACTGACGGACATTTCTTCGACGGATCCTCAATCGCGGGGTGGAAAAGCATCGAGGCCTCGGACATGTTGCTGATGCCCGATCCGGACTCGGCGCGCATGGATCCGTTCACCGATGAGCCGGTGCTGAATATCACCTGCGACGTGGTCGAGCCTTCCGACGGCAAAGGCTACGACCGCGATCCGCGCTCGATCGCCAAGCGTGCCGAAATGTACCTGAAATCGACCGGGCTCGGCGATACCGCGTACTTTGGTCCGGAACCCGAGTTCTTCATTTTCGACTCGGTGACATGGAACGTCGACATGTCGGGCTGCTTCGTGAAAATCAAGTCCGAGGAAGCGCCGTGGTCGTCGGGCGAGGAGTACGAAGGCGGCAACATGGGGCACCGCGCGCCGGTCAAGGGCGGCTATTTCCCGGTGCCGCCGACCGACACGCTGCAGGACATCCGCAACGCGATGTGCCTCGCGCTCGAACAGCAAGGCGTTGAAGTCGAGGTGCACCACCACGAAGTGGGAGCGATGGGCCAGAACGAGATCGGCACCAGGTTCAACAGTCTGGTCAAACGCGCCGACTGGATGCAGATCCTAAAGTACACGGTCTGGATGACCTCCGCCTCGTACGGCAAGACTGCGACTTTCATGCCGAAGCCGGTTGTCGGCGACAACGGCTCGGGAATGCACGTGCACCAGTCGATCTGGAAAGGCGGCCAGAACCTGTTCACCGGCAACGGCTACTCGGGGCTGTCCGACTTCGCATTGCACTACATCGGCGGCATCATCAAGCACGCCAAGGCATTGAATGCGATCACCAATCCGGGCACCAACTCGTATAAACGGCTCGTTCCCGGCTTCGAGGCGCCGATCAACCTCGCTTACTCGGCGCGCAACCGCTCCGCCGCGTGCCGCATTCCGCTGGTAACCGACCCCAAGGCGCGCCGCGTCGAAGTGCGTTTCCCGGACCCGACGATGAATCCTTATCTCGGGTTTGCAGCGATGATGATGGCGGGACTGGATGGGGTGCAGAACAAAATACATCCCGGCGACCCGATCGACAAGAATATGTATGACCTGCCGCCGGCGCAGGCGAAAAAGGTGCAGCACGTGTGCTCGTCGCTCGAGATGGCGCTCGAGTGTCTCAACAAGGACCGCGATTTCCTGACTCGCGGCGGCGTGTTCTCCGACGATATGCTGGATGCCTACTGCGCGCTGAAGATGGAGGAGCTTACGCGCTTCCGCATGACCACTCACCCGCTCGAGTTCGACATGTATTACAGCTCGTAAGCGGCGAGCAACGCGATACCGGACAGGGCGGGGCATACCCGCCCTGTTGCGTTTGAGCGGAGCGCCGTATGTCTGAACTGCGTTGTAAATAGTGTTTTTATGACATAGACTTAGGCGCTCTTAGCCCAACAATTTGGCTTTGTATGGTCAACCGCGAACGGTCTTGGCCGTTGCGTTTGAGAGCTACCCCGAGGATCGCGATGAGAACGTTGTTGCTGATGGCGCTGGCGCTTGCGGCACCGCATGTGCACGCCGAGATGTGGAAGTGCGTCGACCAGGACGGCAATACCCGCTATACCAACGTCAAGTCCGATGCCAAGGGGTGTAAAGCCTTGAACCTCGACCCGATCAATACCGTGACCGCCCCGCCGACAACCAAGGTGCAGCCAAAGCCCCCCAGCTTTCCCAGCGTCGGAACTGACGCCCAGAGGCAACGCGATGCGGCCCGCCGCAAGATCCTGGAACAGGAACTCGCGCAGGAACAACGCGAGCTCGAACTGGCGAAAAAGCAGCTCGCCGAGCAGCAAGGCACGCGCTTGGGCAGCGAGAAAAACTATGCGCGGGTCGAAGAGCGGCTCAAGCCCTATGAAACCAGGGTCCGGCTGCACGAAGTCAATGTCGAGAGTCTCAAGAAAGAGCTCGCCAACAGCAGATAGCCGGCGCGCGCTCTGCCGCAAGGCGGGCTGCGCCCGCTCCCACACCGAGTTATGACTTCTCCGGTGCCGCATACTGTCCTGCTGGCGCACTTTTTGCTCAACCTACCTTGTTTGTTCTCCAGACGATGGCGGCCGCAACCTTAGCAGGACTCGATTTTCTCGCGACGGCGATCATGCTGGTTGACCGGGAGTTGACCGTGCGTTACGCGAACGCCGCCGCGGAAAACCTGTTTGAGCTCAGCATCAGGGCGCTGGTGGGTCATACGCTGGCTGAAATCTTTGGAGACGACCGCGTGCTCGGGAGCGCGATCGATTACGCGTGCGCCAACAACTGCAGCTATACCGAGCACGATCTCGAACTGGGCGCGGCCGGACATAACAAACTGCATTTGAGCTGCACCATCTCGCCCATCGAAATGGAAATTGGGACCGAGCGGCGCGCGGACTCGTTAGTGGCGCAGCCACCCGTTTGCGGGGAGCGCGCCATGACTCCTGCTCCCGCAATCGGGCGTTCCGCTAACGTGTCGCAGGGGCGCGCGGACTCGTTAGTGGTGCAACCACCCGTTTGCGGGGAGCGCGCTGTCGCAGGGGCGCGCGGACTCGTTAGTGGTGCAACCACCCGTTTGCGGGGAGCGCGCCATGACTCCTGCTCCCGCAATCGGGCGTTCCGCTAACGTGTCGCAGGAGTCTCTGCTGGAGTTCCGCCATATCGAGCAGCAGTTGAAAATCTCGCGCGAGGAACGCCTGCTCGACCAGAGCCAGGCCAATCGCGAGTTGATCCGCAATCTCGCGCACGAGATCAAGAATCCGCTCGGCGGCATCCGCGGCGCCGCCCAACTGCTCGAGCGCGAGCTCGAACGCCCCAACCTGCACGAATATACCCAGGTGATCATGAAGGAAGCCGATCGCCTGCAGTTGTTGATGGACCGTCTGCTCACGCCGCACCGCCTGCCGCAGAACGCGCCGCTCAACATTCACGAAGTGCTCGAGCGGGTGCGCAGCCTGATCCTCGCCGAGTATCCGCAGGGCATCACGATCCGGCGCGACTACGACACCAGTCTGCCGCTGCTGGAGGGCGACCGGGAGCAACTGATCCAGGTGGTTCTCAACATCGTGCGCAACGCGGCGCAGGCAATGCACGGCAACGGGCAGATTACGCTCAAGACGCGGGTTGTGCGCCAGGCGACGCTTGCGCGCAGGCGTTACAGGCACGCCCTGGAGCTCCAGATCACCGATACCGGGCCGGGGGTTGCCGAGGACCTGCGCGAGCGCATCTTCTATCCGCTGGTATCCGGCCGCGAAGGCGGCAGCGGGCTGGGGCTCACGCTGGCGCAGACCTTTGTGACTCAGCATCACGGCACGATCACGTTCGAAAGCCAGCCCGGCAATACGACTTTCACGCTGTTGCTGCCGATCGATTTCAGCGAGCACGCGAGACCGGGAACAGGAAATGGGCAATAATAAATGGCGTTCGTGCGCCGCTGACTATTCACCAATCACCAATCACCGAACTGATGAAACCGGTCTGGGTCATTGACGACGATCGCTCGATACGCTGGGTATTCGAAAAAGCGCTGACGCGCGAAAATATCGCGTTCAGGACTTTTGCCTCGGCGGACGAGGCGCTCGGCATGCTCGCCAGCGAAGCGCCGCAGATCATCGTCAGCGACATCCGCATGCCCGGCGAGTCGGGGCTCAAACTGCTGCAGCAGGCGCGGGAACGTTATCCGCACGTGCCGGTCATCATCATGACCGCCTATTCCGACCTCGAGAGCGCGGTTGCCGCGTTCCAGGGCGGCGCCTACGAATACCTGCCGAAACCCTTCGATGTCGACCATGCGGTGGAACTGATCCGGCGCGCGCTGGAAGAGAGCCTGCGCCAGGATGCCGTGCCGGAAGCCGCGGAGGCGGCGCCCGAAATTCTCGGGCAGGCGCCGGCGATGCAGGAGGTGTTCCGCGTGATCGGCCGGCTGTCGCAGTCGAATACGACGGTGCTGATTACCGGTGAGTCGGGAACCGGCAAGGAGCTCGTGGCGAGTGCGCTGCATCGCCACAGCCCGCGCGCGGCGAAGCCGTTCATTGCGATCAACACCGCGGCGATACCGAAAGACCTGCTCGAATCCGAGCTGTTCGGCCACGAGCGCGGTGCATTTACCGGTGCGCAGAGCATGCGGCGCGGCCGTTTCGAACAGGCCGACGGCGGCACCTTGTTTCTCGATGAAATCGGCGATATGCCGTCCGAGCTCCAGACGTGGCTGCTGCGCGTGCTGTCCGACGGCCAGTTCTACCGGGTCGGCGGCCATCAGCCGATCAAGGCCAATGTACGCGTGATCGCGGCGACCCATCAGGACCTCGAAGCACGCGTCAAGCAGGGGCTGTTTCGCGAAGACCTGTTCCATCGGCTCAACGTCATCCGGCTGCGGCTGCCGGCGCTGCGGGAGCGCCGCGAGGACATTCCGCTGCTGGTCAGGCATTTTCTCGCCAAGAGCGCGCGCGAGCTCGGCGTCGAAGCCAAGCGCCTGTCGGATGCGGCATTGAAATTCCTGTCGGCGCAGGACTTTCCGGGCAACGTGCGCCAACTCGAGAACCTCTGCCATTGGCTCACGGTGATGGCGCCCGGAGTCAATATCGAAGTCAAGGATCTGCCGTCCGAGCTGCGCATCGCCGCGGGTGCTGCGATCGAGCAGAACTGGGTCAGCGCGCTCGAGCGTGAAGTTGCGGATGCGCTCAACCGCGGCGAGTCGGGCTTGATGAACGTGCTCGGACCGCAATTCGAGAAGGCGCTGATTACGCGTGCGCTCGCCCACACCGGTGGCCGCCGCATCGAGGCCGCAAACCTGCTCGGCTTCGGCCGCAATACGCTGACGCGCAAAATCCAGGAATTGGGGCTCGACTCCGAAAAAGACAGCGGGGACGCGTAACGATCAGATATCCAGGTCCGTCCATACCGGCGCATGATCGGACGGGCGCTCCGCCTTGCGCGGCTCGACATCGATGCGGCAGACGCGACACGCCGGTGCGAGGCTTTCGGCGACGAGGATGTGATCGATGCGCAGGCCCATCTTGCGCCTGAAGGCCTGCATGCGGTAATCCCACCAGGTGTAGGAATTCGCGGGCTGCTCGAACAGACGAAAGCTGTCTTTGAGCCCGAGCGCAAGCAGATCCTGAAAAGCCTTGCGTTCAGGCGCGCTGAACAGCACCTGCCCCTCCCACGCCTTGGGGTCGTGCACGTCCCGCTCCTCGGGCGCGATATTGTAGTCGCCGACCACCGCGAGCCGCGGGTTCGCGGCGAGTTCCTGCTTGAGCCATGCAGTGGCCGCAGCCAGCCAAGCGAGCTTGTAGCGGTATTTGTCGGAGTCGACGCTTTGGCCGTTCGGCACATAGAGGCAGATCACGCGCAGTCCCCCGGTCGTGGCGGCGAGCACGCGTTTCTGCGGATCGCTGTAGCCCGGGATTTCGGCCAGCGCCTCGCGCGCCGCATCGCGCGTGAGGATCGCGACGCCGTTATAGGTTTTCTGGCCGCTGCACAGAACCTGATAACCTGCGGCCTGTATTTCCGGCACCGGAAAGTTCGCGTCCTCGAGTTTGGTTTCCTGCAAACACAGGACGTCGGGCTGATGCAACTTCA
>JACPTJ010000568.1 GCA_016192835.1 Betaproteobacteria bacterium | reverse complement strand
CAGGAACTGGTGGAAAAGATGCCCGTGACCTGCCGAGATCTCCACGCCGCTGAAGCCGCAACGCTGAAGGCGTGCCGCGGAGTGCGCGAAATCGTCGGTCATGGAATGGATTTCAGCGACGGTAAGCGCATGCGGCACGATCCAGCTCAGATCGTCTGGCAGCGCGGAGGCTCCAATGGCTTCCGCCTGGATCCCGGTGTTATGGCGGCCGCGTCCCGGATCCTGGATCTGCGCGAGCAACCGGCAGTCCTCGGACTCGACTGCATCCGCCCAGCGCTTGAGGCCGTCCAGATTGTCGTCGTTCCAGGCGCGCGCCCGATACGACACGTTCTGGTGCCGCGCCATGCTGATCGGCTCGGTGACGATGAGCGCCGCGCCGCCGCGCGCACGGTTGGCGTGATACTGGATCAGCCGCTCCGTCACGCGCGTGTTCTCAGCCATGTGCGTGTTCATCGATGCATGCACGACGCGGTTCCGGAGCCGCATGCCGGCGAGCGTAAACGGCGCAAACAGCGACGGATAGGGTGTTGCCTTATCCATGATTGAGTCTTACCAAACTAATCAGGATGGAGGTGGGGCTGTTCCCGCCGGAATCCACCGAAATTCGAATTGGTGGATTGCGCTTCGCTCCATCCACCCTACGCTGGGAAATTATCACGGACATATGTTATTCACGATAGTAAGCAGGAGCGAAAGTATATCCGCAGTTCTGCCGTGGAGGAGTCTCGGGTCAGTGACGCGTCGGGCGCACCCGGCAATTGCTGATCTCCAAGTAGACGCAAGCGGAGGCGCCGTAGCGGTATACGGCGACAGTCTGACCTAGCCTTCTCCCCATGCATGTTGCGATGCAGCATTTTCGGGCGTATAGTTCTCCGCCTTCACATAGCATGTCGGAGCACATTCATGACTCGCGACTCCCGCGTCCGTACCGCTTCCAAAGGGAAGTCCTCGCTGTCAGTCCTGACCCTTGCTGCGCTTGGCGTCGTCTACGGCGACATCGGCACGAGCCCGCTGTATGCGTTCAAGGAGGCATTCAACGGCTCGCACGCCCTGCCGCTCAACGACGCAAACGTGCTAGCCGTGCTGTCGATGATATTCTGGGCGATCACGCTGGTTGTTTCTCTGAAATACGTGACCATCGTTCTACGCTTTGACAACGGCGGCGAAGGTGGCATCCTCGCGCTGTTTGCGCTTGCCGCTCGCCTCGTGCGCCAGCGTCCGCGCCTCGCTTCGGCCGTGGCGATGCTCGGAATATTCGGCGCCTCCCTGTTCTACGGGGATGCGTTGATCACACCCGCGATTTCGGTGCTTTCGGCCGTCGAGGGGTTGTCGGTCGCGACGCCCGCATTCGAGCATTGGGTGGTTCCGGTGACAATCGGGATCATCGTCGGATTGTTCGCCATCCAGAGCCGCGGCACCGGCGCTATGGGGAATCTGTTCGGGCCGATCACGGTACTTTGGTTTATCGTGCTCGCTGCACTTGGTGCGGTGTCCATTGCACAGACACCCGCGGTGCTCGCGGCGCTCGACCCGCGGCACGCACTCAGCTTCGCCCTACACTCGCCCGGGCTCACCTTTCTCGTGATGGGCGCTGTGTTCCTCGCCATGACCGGCGCCGAGGCCTTGTACGCCGACATGGGACATTTCGGGCCAGTACCGATCCGCCTCGCGTGGTTCAGCCTTGTGTTCCCCGCGCTCATGATCAACTACTTCGGCCAGGGAGCACTGGCACTGCGCGATCCCCTCGCAATGAAGAATCCGTTCTATCTGCTCGCGCCGCAGGAGCTGCTGATGCCTCTGGTCGTGCTTGCCACGGTAGCCACCGTGATTGCGTCGCAGGCAACAATCTCAGGCGCATTTTCGGTGACGCAGCAGGCGACGCGGCTCGGCTACCTCCCGCGCGTGCCCACCCGGCACACTTCCGAGACTGAGCGCGGCCAGATCTACATCCCGCAGGTGAACTGGGCGATGCTGGTATTGGTGATTCTGCTCGTGCTCGAATTCAAGACCTCGAGTGCGATCGCCGCGGCCTACGGAATTGCGGTATCGGGAACCATGGTGCTCACCACCGCACTGATCGGCGTGGTCGCCTGGGTGCTGCCGGCCCGGCCAAACCCGGTATTCCTCGCAGTGCTGGCGCTGGTCGGCCTCGTGGAACTCGTGTTCTTCGCGGCAAACGCCACCAAGTTCCTCGACGGCGGCTGGTTCCCATTCGCCTGCGGCCTCGTGCTGTTCGTTATGCTGACGACTTGGAAGCGCGCGGAAACGGTCCTCGCCGCACACGAGGCTCGCCGCCGGGTTCCGGTGGAGGATTTCCTGAAGGTGTTCGGCCCGGATATCCCGCGTGTTCCGGGCACCGCCGTCTATCTGTCACCCGATCCCAAATCAGTGCCGACTGTGCTGATGCACAACTTCAAGCACAATAAGGTGCTCCACGAGCGCATCGTGTTCCTCACGATTACCGACGCGGACGTGCCGCGAATCGATGATCGGGAGCGCACCGAGTTGAACGTGATCGAGCCAGGCCACGTCTTCCAGGTGTCACTACTCTACGGCTTCATGGAGGAACCGGACGTGCCGCAAGGGCTCCGCCTGCTCAAGCACTACGGAATCGTGTTTGAAACCGAACAAACGACTTTCTTCCTGGGCAAGAGCACAATCACGCGTGCGTCGAAGCCGGGTCTGTTCACGTGGCGAAGGGAATTGTTTCGGTGGATGCAGCGCAATAGCCCCGCAACCGCCGAGTACTTCAAGCTCATTCCCGGGCGCGTGGTCGAACTCGGCACGAGAATTACCATTTAGAAGGGGACAGACCACTAAGCCAACTGCCTTAGTGGTCTGTCCCCGATAATATTTTTTCTGACTAATCGGCTCGCAAGCCCAGCCGCTGCACGACCTTGGCCCAGCGCTCGAGATCGGACACGAGCAGCCTGGCGAACTCGTCGGCGGTGCTGGAACGCGCATCGACGCCCTGGCTCGCGAGCCGCTCGCGGACTTCCGGCGCTGCGAGCGCAGCTGCAATCTCCGCGTTGAGCCGCTGCACGATTGCCGCGGGCAGCCGGGCCGGCCCGACGAAACCGTACCACAGGCTCGCCTCGTAGCCGGGTACGCCCGACTCCGCCACCGTAGGCAGATCGGGAAGAGCGGGCGAGCGCTGCGCGCCCGTCACCGCCAGTGCACGGAGCCTCGCCGAACGCACGTGCGGCACCACCGACAGGCTGGTGCCGAAAGTCATGTAAACCTGTCCGCCGATGACATCGGTGACGGCAAGCGACATGCCCTTGTAGGGAATGTGCACCAGTGTCGTTCCCGTCATGTTCTCGAACAGCGCGCCGGCGAGATGTCCGGAGGACCCCACGCCCGCCGTACCGTAGTTGATCTGCCCGGGACGAGCCCTGGCGAGCGCGACCAGCTCTTTCACGCTCTTCACGGGGACCGACGGGTGCAGGGCGACAACAAGGGGACTCGAGCCGGCCAGCGTGATCGGCGTGAAGTCCTTGACCGAGTCGAACGGAAGCTTGCGATAGAGGCTCGCGTTGACCGCGTGGCCGCTCGGAATGAGCGTGATCGTGTAGCCGTCGGGCGCGGACCGGGCTGCGACCTCCGTGCCTATGATGCCGTTGGCGCCCGCCCGGTTCTCGACGAAGACCTGCTGCTTGAGATTTTCAGTAAGCTTCTGCGCGACGGCGCGGCAGAGAATATCGTTGCCGCCGCCCGGAGGAAATATCGAAATAATCCGGATCGGCCGTGACGGGTACGCCTGCGCAAGAGCAGCGCTGCCTGTGACGACCAGTATTCCCGCCAGCACCGCGCCTGCAATGTAAACGATGTTTTTCATGGTGTGCCCGCCTTCAGGGTTTTGGTTCATTTCGCAAGGTCCGCGCGCCGGTCGATATCCTGCAGCACGCCAGGATCGTCGCATTCGATCAGCGCCAGTTCACCCGGGTGGGCGGCGATGATGTCGCGCGCGCCGGCGTCGCCGTCGAGTGCCAGAAGCTGCGCGCCGAAGCGCTTGCCCAAACCGACCGGATGGCCGCGTTGCCCCTGATACGTGGGCGCGACGAGATGCCTGCCCGCTTCGATTTCATGCACGATTGCGGCAATCGTGGCGCTTTCGATCAGCGGCATGTCGGCGAGCGCGATCAGCCAGCCGTCGGCGCCGCGGCGCGCGGCCACGCCGTGCGCGAGGCTCGCGCCCATGCCGCGCGCCGCGTGCGGGCAGACCGTGACGTAACAGCCCTCCTGTTCGAGCAGGTCGGCAAGCGGAAAATCGCCCGGCCGCACGACCGCCACCACGTCAGCAACTGCCGCGAGCAGGTTGCGCGCCGCCTGCACGCCGATCGGCGTGCCGTCGGCCAGCGGATGCAGCAGCTTGTCGCCGCCGAAACGCGAGCCCGAACCGGCCGCCAGTAAGATTGCGCTGATATCCAAAGGTTGTCCTCGACCCGGTCATTATATAATCGCTGCTTCGATATTCGCGCGAACATCGCGTGGCAGGTCAGTTTGCCGCACCAGGAGCACAGATAAACTGACCTGCCACGCGCCAAGCACCGCCACGCGATATTTCACGACCGAAAATTGACGGATCAAAAAAATGCCGAAACTAGCCGCCAACCTGAGCTTGATGTTCAACGAGGTCGCTTTTCTCGACCGCTTCGCCGCTGCCGCCAAAGCGGGGTTCAAGGGCGTCGAATATCTGTTCCCGTACGATTACGACAAGCATGTCCTCAAGCAGAAGCTCGCCGAACACAAGCTCACGCAAGTGCTGCACAATCTTCCGGCAGGAAATTGGGCCGGCGGGGAGCGCGGCATCGGCTGCCATCGCGATCGCGTCGCCGAGTTCGAGGCCGGCGTCGACACGGCGCTCGAATACGCGAGCACGCTTGGCTGCACGCAAGTGAATTGCCTCGCCGGTATCCGGCCGTCGCACCTCGACCCGGTTGACGCGCGCGAGATTTTCATCCGGAACCTGCAATTCGCGGCGCCCCGCCTCAAGGCCGCCGGCATCAAGCTCCTGATCGAGGCGATCAACACGCGCGACATCCCGGGTTTTTTCCTGACCAACACCGCGCAGGCGGTCGACATCATCAAGGCGGTCGGCTCCGACAATCTGTTCGTGCAGTACGATATCTACCACATGCAGATCATGGAAGGCGACCTCGCGCCGACCATCGAAAAAAACCTCAGGCTGATCCCGCACATGCAGCTTGCCGATACGCCCGGCCGTCATGAACCGGGCACCGGCGAAATCAACTACCCGTTTCTGCTCGATTTCATCGACAGGATCGGCTACGCGGGGTGGGTGGGCTGCGAATACAAGCCCGCCGGCAGGACCGAGGAAGGGCTGGGCTGGGCCAAACCTTACTTGTAAGCACTTTAGCCCGGATGTGCTTGACTCGCGTCCACCCGTAGCGACACAATCTGCGCTCGATACAGGCGTTCCGCGCGCCGACCCCTATCAACCCAAGGAGGACTCATCATGCACAGACTCAATTACCTGAAGTTCGGCGCAGTGCTGGCGGCAGGACTCGCCCTGGCATTGCCCGCCGCTGCGCAACAAATGAAGATGATGACCGGCCCGCAAGGCGGCTCCTGGTATCCGCTCGGCGGCGCGATCCAGAACATCATCGAGAAAGCGATCCCCGGGTCCAGCATGCAGGTGCTGCCCGGCGCCGGTATTTCGAACGTCGTCGGCGTGCAGACCGGCAAGGCCGACCTCGGCTTCGGCAATGCCGTGTCGTCGGTCGACGGCGTCAACGGATTGGAGCCGTTCAAGGGCAAACAGGACAACATCTGCCAGCTCGCCACGCTCTACTTCCAGTATTTCCATGCGGTCGCGCTCGCCGATTCCGGCGTCAAGACCGTCGGGGACGCCAAAGGCAAGGCGCTCACCACGCAGCAAAAAGGCAATACCGGCGAGCAGATGACGCGCGATGCACTAAAGGTCTACGGCCTCAACTACGGGGCATTGTCCAAGGTCAACTTCGGCAACTACACCGACTCCGTTTCGCAGCTGAAAGACGGCCATGCGCAGGTATTCACCCTGATCACCACGGTGCCGGCGTCGTCAGTGATGGATCTCGCCTCGGCCCGCGACATTCGCGTGCTCGAATTTCCGGATGACAAGTTCAGGGCGCTGCAGAAGATCAACAAGGGCTACGACAAGCGCATCATCAAGGCCGGCAGCTATCCGAAACAGGACAAGGACATCCAGACCATCGGTACGTGGACCCACCTGATTGTGAGCTGCAAGCTGCCTGAAGACACGGTCTACAAAATCACCAAAGCGCTCGCCTCCAACGTCGAGAACCTCGGCAACGTCGTGTCCGCGGTGAAAGGGATGTCCATCAAGGATATGGCGGCTGATGTCGGCGTGCCCTACCATCCGGGCGCCAAAAAGTTCTACCAGGAAGCCAAAGCGCTTTAATCACCAACGCCCGGGCAGCGGCGCAACCCTTGCGCCGCTGCTTTTTTATTGAGCGGGATCTTTGCGATGACGGCTGACCGCGTATACAAGATGACGATCGCGCTGATCGCGGTCGGCATGTCGGTTTATCACCTCGTCGTCGCCTTCATCGGCGCGCCGCAGCAGTTCTTTTTCCGCAGCACGCACCTGCTGTTCGCGCTGGCGCTGGTGTTTCTGCTCTACCCCAGCCTGCGCAAAGGCCCCGCGTCAGCGGAAGTCGAGATACGCGACGATGCGGGGGGCGTCATCGGCAGGGCCGGCACGGCGCGGGCATCATGGCTGGATTGGCTGCTGATCGCGGCCTCGATCGTGACCATCGCGTATATCTGGATCAACCACGAGCACCTGCTGACGCGCTTCGTATACGTCGACGATCCGACCCAGACCGAGCTCGTGCTTGGCACTATCTTCGTGGTCATCGTACTGGAGGCGACCCGCCGCATCATCGGCCTGGCGCTGCCGATCACCGCGGTGATCTTTCTGCTCTACGCATTTTTTGTCGCCAATACGCGCCCGGAGCAGATTATCGAGATCATGTACATCACCACCGAGGGGATCTTTGGCTCCACGCTCGGGGTGTCGGCCGCGTACGTGATCCTGTTCGTGCTGTTCGGCGCCTTCATGGAGCGCACCGGCATCGGCCAGCTCTTCATGGATTTTGCGCTGTCGCTGACCGGTCACACCGCGGGTGGTCCCGGTAAAGTCGCCGTGGTGAGCTCGAGCATGTTCGGCACGGTATCGGGCAGCGCGGTCGCCAACGTGCTCGTCGACGGCCCGATCACCATTCCGCTGATGAAGCGCACCGGATTCCGTCCGCCGTTCGCGGCGGCGGTCGAATCGGTGGCCTCGACCGGCGGGCAGATCATGCCGCCGATCATGGGCGCTGCCGCCTTCGTGATGGCCGAGTTTCTGGCGGTGAGTTATCTCCAGGTCACGATGTGGGCGGCGATTCCGGCGCTGCTGTATTACGTTGCGGTGTTTTTCGCGGTGCACTTCGAATCCAAGCGCGTCGGCCTGCTCGGCCTGCCGCGTTCCGAAATTCCGCGCTTCGTGGTCGTGATGCGCGAGCGCGGGCACCTGTTCCTGCCCATCCTGGTGGTGCTCGGCGGCCTCATCGCGGGTTACAGCGCGCCGCTGTGCGCGTTGGCCGGCACGCTGTCGTGCGTGCCCGTGGCGCTGCTGCGCAAGAGCACGCGCCGAAACATCAACTTGTTGACGATCTGGCACGCGCTCGAAGACGGCGCGAAAAATTCGATCGCGGTCGCGCTCGCCTGCGCGTGCGCCGGCATCATCATCGGCGTCATCACCATGACCGGCGCCGCCATCAACTTCACCGCGGTGGTGCTCAATCTGGCCAAGGACATGCTGCCGCTGGCGCTGGTGCTCACCATGATGGCAGGCATCGTGCTCGGCATGGGCATGCCGACCACGCCCGCCTACATCGTGATGGTGTCGCTGCTGGTGCCGGCGATCATCAAGTTGGGCGCGATCCCGCCGGCTGCGCACATGTTCGCGTTCTATTTCGCGATCCTGTCGGCGATCACGCCCCCGGTCGCGCTCGCCGTCTACGCCGCGGCGGGCATCGCCAAGGCCAACCTGTGGGAATCGGGCTGGGCGGCCGTGCGCGTCGGCGCCGCCGGTTTCATCGTGCCGTTCATGTTCGTGTTCGAGCCGTCGCTGTTGATGATCGGCGACTGGTTCACCATACTGTCAGCCGCGACATCCGCGACGATAGGAGTGATCTGCCTCGCCGGCGGCCTGCACGGTTATTTCCTTCGGGAAGTACGGCTGTGGGAACGCATCGCACTGTTGAGCGCTGCGGTACTGTTGATCAAGCCCGGCTATATCACCGACGCCATCGGCCTCGCCCTGCTGCTGTCCGTCATCGTCAACCAGAAGCTCGTCAGCCCCGCCAAAGCAACCGCGATACCACCCGTCAAATAACCTGGGAGAACTTTCATGAGCAACATCGGATTCATCGGGCTGGGCATCATGGGCAAACCCATGGCGCTCAACCTGATCAAGGGCGGTCACAAGCTCTATCTGAACTCGCGCAGCGGCGTGCCGCAGGAACTCACCGCCGCGGGCGGCGTTGCGTGCGCAAGCGCGAAAGAAGTCGCGCAAAAAGCCGACATCGTCATCACCATGGTGCCCGACACGCCCGATGTCGAGAAAGTGCTGTTCGGCGCCGGCGGCGTTGCCGAAGGTCTGACGGGGACACCCGCGTCCAAGGCCGCGGCGGGCAAGACAGTCGTGGACATGAGTTCGATCTCGCCGATCGAGACCAAGAACTACGCGAAGCGCATCAACGGGCTTGGCTGCGAGTATCTCGACGCGCCGGTTTCAGGAGGCGAAGTCGGCGCGAAGAACGCCGCGCTTACCATCATGGTGGGCGGCCCGCAGGCGGCATTTGACAAAGTGAAACCGGTTTTCGAGCTGATGGGCAAGAACATCACGCTGGTCGGCGGCAACGGCGACGGGCAGACCTGCAAGGTCGCGAACCAGATCATCGTCGCGCTGAACATCGAGGCGGTCGGTGAAGCGCTGCTGTTCGCGTCCAAAGCCGGCGCCGATCCGGCCAAGGTGCGTCAGGCGCTGATGGGAGGTTTCGCCGCGTCGCGCATCCTCGAAGTGCACGGCGAACGCATGATCAAGCGCACCTTCGATCCCGGCTTCCGCATCGAGCTGCACCAGAAGGACCTGAGCCTCGCGCTGGCGGGCGCGCGCGCGCTCGGCGTCTCGCTGCCCAATACCGCCACCGCGCAGGAGTTGTTCAATGCGTGCGCCGCGAATGGCGGCGCGAAGTGGGACCACTCGGCGATGGTCAAAGCGCTAGAGAAACTCGCCAACCACGACGTCGCCAAAGGATAGGGCACACCGTCCGCCCTATTTGCGCCGGTAGAAGCGCAACAGCTTTGGTGCCATAAACGCATCATCGGATTACTCCTCTCGCCGTCTGGCTGCATCGATCCCGGCGAGCCGGCCGAACACGGCACCCTTCATTACCGAGGTGGCGCCGGTATAGGCGCCAAAATAAAACCCCCTGCTGCCGCGCCGCCACCGCAGCCGCAAGACCCGCAATGCCGCAACCGACCACCACCACGTCGAAACTTTGTGTGCTCGCGCTCATGCGTCTCTTACTTGCCATTCAATCCCCCCACATGCCGCCGTTGACGTCGAGAATCTCGGCGGTTATGAACGCGGCGGCGTCGCTCGCCAGGAAAGAGACGGCTTCGGCGACCTCCGCGGCCCGCCCCATGCGGCCAACGGGAATGAGCGCGCGCAGCGTCTCTGGAAAGTTGACCGTCATCGCCGACGCGATCGGCCCGGGCGCGACGGCGTTCACCGTGATGCCGTCGGCCGCCAGCTCCTTCGCCAGAAACATGGTCAACATGTGAACCCCCGCTTTCGATGCGCCATAAGCGACGTTGCCCGCGCGTGTCTGCTCCGCGCGGTCGATCCAGGGCCGCGGGTTGCCACCGTTCTTGCCGAGGATAGAGCCGATATTGACGATGCGGCCGTAACGCTGGGCACGCATCGGCGGGATGACCGCCCGGCAGCACAGAAAAGCGCTCTTCAGATTGTTGGTCAGCACGCGGTCCCACTCCGCCTCGGTGACCTGCTCGGAGGAACCATGCGAGCTCACCCCCGCCACATTGACCAGAATATCGACGCGGCCAAACGCTTCGAGCGTACGCTCGACCATCAACCGCACGGCGGCGCTGTCGGTGACGTCCGTCAATTGCTCTATCACCGTGCGCCCGAGTGCGCGGATTTCCTGTGCGACGGTAATCTCAGGGCGCGTGTCGGCGAGGCAAAGGTTGGCGCCCTCCCTGGCAAACTGTGTGGCGACGGCGCTGCCAATGCCGCCGGCCGCCCCCGTGACAATCGCTGTTTTTCCATTGAAACGCATCCCGTGATGACTCCTATGTGGCTGTGCGTGCGTGGTGCGAAGTACTCACTCGATCTTGTCAGGCACGGCCCGGAACCGTTGGGCGCTGCCGACTTTTTCGGCCGGCTTCCTTTCGGCAGCAAAATTTACTCCGATACCGGGGATTTGGCCACTGCCAGCGACGGCCGGATCGAGATCTCTCCCGATTTCACGATCTCCCGGTCCTACGGTTCCGTGGCGATTTTTCTGTCGATCATCGTCGCCCGGTGGGGCGTGATGTCGCAACCGCGTACATCCGCTCCTGTCCGTGCTTGGCACGAGCCTGATTTCCCTCTCGACGGCCGGCCAAGCGGGATTACGCTCTGCGACCGGCTGTGATTTCCAGGTGGATCGGGAGTAGACTTCCGGGATAGAGAAAGGGGAGGACTGCTATGAATGTTCAGGCCCAGACGCCCAGGTTCAAGCCGCTTGTGGAGAGCGAGATGAGCGAGGCGCAGCTCAAGGCTGTTCGCGAGGTGGCCAGCGGCCCTCGGGGACGGTTGGACCCCGACGGGCCATCGGCGCTGCTGTTGCGCAGTCCCGAGCTGATGAGCCGCACGCAAAGGGTCGGCGAGTATCTTCGTTTCAACAGCTCGCTTCCGCGGCGGCTCAATGAATTCGCGATACTGATTACCGCACGCCAGTGGAACGCGCAGCTCGAGTGGTTTGTTCACCAACCCCTCGCGGTGAAGGCCGGACTCGCCCCCGCAGTGGCTGCCGATCTTGCGCAGGGCAAGCGTCCCACCGGCATGACGGACGATGAAGAGATCGTCTACCAATTCTGCAAGGAACTGCACGAGACCAAAACAGTCAGCGATCCCAGCTTCAAGGCGGCGGTGGATAAGTTCGGCGAGCGCGGCGTGATCGACCTCATTGGTTTGACAGGTTACTACACGATGTTGGCGATGGTCCTCAACGTCGCCAGGCAGCCATTACCCAATGGCGCGCCGCCGCCGCTACCGGCGCT
>JACPTJ010000083.1 GCA_016192835.1 Betaproteobacteria bacterium | reverse complement strand
GCATCGTTGGCACCGAGATCGCGGCCAGGGCGGCGCCGGACGGCCACACGTGGTTCATCGGCACGCTCGGCAACCTCGCCGCCAACCCGATGCTGTATCGCAAGCTGCCGTTCGACATCGCGCGCGATTTTGCGCCCATTACCCACGTCGTCGACATCTGGTTCGTTTTGATCGCCCACCCTTCGTTGCCGGTGAAGTCGGTGAAGGAGCTGATCGCGTTGGCGAAAGCACGGCCGGGCCAGCTCAACTACTCCTCGAGCGGCGCCGGCGGCGGGCCGCATCTGGCAATAGAACTGCTCAACTCGATGGCCGGCACCCGCATGACGCACGTTCCCTACAAGGGAAGCGGGCCGGGCATGACGGACCTCCTGGCCGGGCATGTTCAGCTCACGATCGACAGCGTGGTCCAGAGCCTGCCGTACGTGAAGGCCGGCAGGCTGCGCGCGATCGCGATTACAGGGGCGAAACGTACGCCGTTGTTGCCGGAGGTGCCAACCGTAGGCGAATCGCTGCGCGGCTACGATGTCACCAACTGGTTCGGGTTGGTGGTTCCCGCCGCGACGCCGCCGGAAATCCGCGCGCGTATTCACGCCGAAGTGGTGAAGGTGCTGCTGGCCCCGGATATCAAGGAGCGGCTGCTGAGCATGGGCGCGGAGCCGGTGGCCAACACGCCGGAAGCATTTGGCGCGTTCATGAAGGCTGAGACTGTGAAGTGGGGCAAGGTCATCCGCGACGCCAAAATCCCGGCGCAGTGAACGCAAGCGGCTGCTGAAATGACGGTTCGATTCCTGGGGAAACGCGCGAGTGTCTGAGTTTCTGGGCCCGCTGCCTCTTGCGGAGCAGGTGGCGGCGAAGATACTCGCGCGGCAGGCCGAAACCATCGGCAGCCGCACGTTTGTCGCGTTCGGCGCGAGCACAATTACCTACCGCGAGGCGAATGCGCGGGCCAATCGGGTTGCGAATGCATTTCGCGCGCTGGGTGCGACGAAGGGCACGCGGGTCGGTATTTTGCTGCGCAATCGCCTCGAGTACCTCGACCTCTGGTTCGGCCTTTCAAAAATCGGCGCGGTCCAGGTTCCGATCAACACCGAATACAGGAGCCAGCAGATTCTGCACGCGCTGCACCGCGCGCCGGTACCCTTCGTGGTCGTGGAAGAAGCGCTGGCGGGCGAATTGCTCGCCGTGATCGATCAGGTGCCCGGAGTTCAGGCGCTGATCGGCGTGGATTCGACGCTCGCGCTGAGCGGGCGCCGCAAGCAAAAGGTGTTGAGTTATGCCGGGTGCATCGAGGCGGCGGGTGCCGAAGAGCCGCGCGGAGCGGAGATCGCGGGGTTCGACATCGGGGCGGTCATGAACACCTCGGGCACGACCGGTCCGTCGAAAGGCGTGCAGCTTTCGCACGCGCAGCAGTACATTCTCGGCCGCAGCATCGCGCTCGATCTCGGGCTGACCGGGCGGGACGTGTATTACAACTGCTTTCCGCTGTTTCACAACACGGCGCAGGCCATGATCACGCTGCCGGTGCTGCTGACCGGCGCGAAGATGGTGCTCACCGGGAAATTCAGCGCGAAGCGCTTCTGGCCGGACGTGCGCGAGCAGGGCTGCACGGTGTTTTATTACATCGGCGAAATCCTGCGCATCCTGCTCAAGTCGACCTCCGCGGAGGACAGCAAGGGAGCCGTGCTTCGGGCGGGCTGGGGAATCGGGGCCTCGCCGAAGGATTTCCTCGAGTTCCAGCAGCGCCACGGCGTAGCGCTACGCTCGGGCTACGGTTCGACCGAAGCCAACGTTCAGGTCTACCTGCCGCATGAAAATCCCGATCCGGCCAGCGTGGGGCGCGCGATACGCGGCTACGAGGTCCGCATCGCGAACGAGCACGACGAGCCATTGCCGGCGGGGCAGATGGGCGAAATCCTGGTCCGCGCGGCGGAACCGTGCACCATCATGCTCGGCTACGATGGCGATCCGCAGGCCACCCTCGCGGCGTGGCGCGATCTGTGGTTTCATACGGGAGACGCGGGTTACCTCGATGCCGGCGGCAACCTGTATTTCATGGGCCGGGTGCGCGACGTGATGCGGGTGCGGGGCGAGAATGTTTCGGCCTTTGAGGTCGAGGAGGCGATTGCGGAAGTCAGCGGCGTGCTCGAGGTGGCGGCAATCGGCGTGCCGAGCGAACTCGGCGGCGATGACATCAAGATCGTCGTGGTGGCCAGTCCCGAGATCAAGCCGGATGCGGCTGCGCTGATCGCTCACGCACAGTCGCGGCTGCCCAGGTTTGCCGTTCCGAGATACGTTGAGTTCGTCGCAGCGCTGCCGAAGACCGAAACCAACAAGGTCAGGAAAAACGTGCTGCGTGCGACGCCGATGGGCCCGGCCACCTGGGATCGGCTGGCTGAAATCAAATGAAAGCTGTTTACGTATTCTTGTTTTCCCCTCACCCTAACCCTCTCCCCGCAAGCGGGGCGAGGGAACATTCCATTTCTTCCGGCAAGCGGGGAGAGGGAACACTCCTTTTGCGGCTTCTCGAGAGTGCACTCCCTCCCTCTCCCGCCTGGGCGGGAGAGGGTTGGGGTGAGGGTGGGGCATCCGCTAATGCAGCTCTCCCCGCAGGCGGGGCGAGGGAACACTCCTTCTGCGGCGTCTCGAGAGTACACCCCCTCTCCCGCCTGGGCGGGAGAGGGTTGGGGTGAGGGTGGGGCATCCGCTAATGCAGCTACTCATGGGTGACAGGCACTTTTGCGATCATCATTAATGTGTTGAGGGAGTAAAATGTTCGATCTCACGGGAAAGTGTGCGTTCGTCACCGGGGCAAGCCGGGGCATAGGCCGTAATGTGGCAGTCAGCCTGGCACGGGCTGGCGCTAATGTCGCTCTCGTCGGACGGGACAACGCGGCATTGGATCAAACGCTGCAGGCGGTCACGACTCTCGGCAGGCGCGCGCTTGCGTTGCAGGCCGATGTCACGAACGCCGCCAGCGTGGAGGCGGCTGTCGTTGCGGCGTGCAAGGAGTTCGGGAAGATCGACATTCTGGTTTGCAATGCGGGCGTGCAAAAGCTGAAGCCTTTCCTTGACATGGTGCCCGAGGATTGGCGCGGGCTGATCGCAACCAATCTCGAGGGTGCAATCGTGACCATGCAAAGCGTGGGCCGGCGCATGGTGGCGCAAAAAAGCGGGGTCATTATCGCCATGGCGTCGGTGTACAGTTTCATAGGCGCCCCCGGCAATTCCATTTACTGTCTGACCAAAGGCGGTCTGTCGCAGTTGTCGAAGGCGCTCGCGGTTGAATGGGCGCGCTACAACGTGCGGGTGAATGCGATTTGTCCGGGATGGATAGAGACCGATCTGACCAAGCCGTACATGCAGGACCAGAAAGTGATCGACGCCGGACTGCGGCAGATTCCGTTGCGGCGTTTCGGCAAGCCCGAGGACATCGGCCCGCTGGCCGTGTACCTGGCTTCCGACGAGGCATCCTTCGTGACCGGGCAGGCCTACGTCATCGACGGCGGCCAGATCGCCCACTGACGCGGCTTCGGCCAAACGCACGCAGATCAGGCGACTCGACATGACAGAACCGGTAATGAATCAGGCTCCGCAAAGGCAAAAGCGCATCATGGAGCTCGACGATGTGCTCGCCAAAGTCGAGGACCGCATGACCCTGGGCATCGGGGGCTTCATCAATTCCAGCCATCCGATGCTGGTGGTGCGCGGCCTCATCAAGCGCGGCATCAAGAACCTGACCGTGGCCGGCGCCGCCTCTTCGGGACTGGAAATCGACCTGCTGATTGCGGCCGGGTGCGTGTCCAAAGTCATCGCGCCCTACGTCGGGGGGGAAGCGCTTTCGCCCATAGGGCCCGCGTTCCGGGCCGCGGTCGAGAAGGGGCGAGTCGAGGTATACGAACTGGACGAAGCGATGTACTACGCCGCGCTGCGCGCCGCAGCGCAGCGCTTGCCATTCAATCCGTGGCGCGCCGGGGTGGGAACGTCGTTTCCGGAGGTAAATCCGGCGCTCAAGGTGTTCAAGGATCCCATCAACGGCGAGACCCTGCTTGCCATTCCGGCTCTGAACTTCGACATCGCATTCCTGCATGCCGCGGTGTCCGATCCCTATGGCAACGTGCAGTACGTCGGACATGGCTACGGCGACCGCGCGATCTACGCCGCCGCCGATCAGACCTACGTGCAGGTCGAGCAGATCGTTGCCAATGAGGAGATACGCAAAGATCCGCTCAAAACGGCGATCCCGGGCGCCGACGGAGTGATCCGGGCGCGCTTTGGCGCTCACCCATACTCGTCTCCGGGGCATTACATCGAGGACCAGGAGCACATCAGGCAATATGTGCGGGCGGCGACTGCGTGGGCCAAGGAAAATGATTTCAGCCCGCTCGCGAAGTATCTGGATGATTTCGTGACGGGGCCTGCGGATCATGCGGCGTATCTCGAACGCATCGGCATCCGGCGCCTGCTGGCGCTGAATGAATACTGACGCCCTCACCCCCAGCCCCTCTCCCAGAGGGCGAGGGGAGCGTCGAGCGCAACGGGATTGTTTTCCGGTTGCGTAATTATCAATGGTCAGGGAACAGCGGATGGAAAATCCGGCAGCTGCAACAACCCGCGAAATCATGGCGACGGTGCTGGCGCGTGATCTCGTGGACGGCGAGTGGGTGGAGGTCGGAGCGAATCTGCCGGTGCCGCGGGCCGGCGTACTCCTCGCGCACCTGCTGTGGGGACCCAACATGACGGTCATGATCGCTATGACCAAGGCGAATGTGCTGAACGAGCCGGTGATCGAGGAGTTCCAGCTCATCACCGATCACCGCGCAACCCGCTGGGCCGAAGCCTATTATCTGCATAACGATCTCGTCGAAAACATGAAATTCAGGCGCAAAGGCGTGTTCTTCGCCGGCGCGCTGCAAATTGACGGCTACGGCAACAGCAACCTGATCGGCATCGGCAAGGACTACAAGGCGCTCAAGTTCCGGGGTCCGGGAGCCATCGGCGTGTGCAATGCGACCGTGATGAACAGCCGCTTTCACCTGGTCGTCAACGCGCACGACAAGCGGATATTCGTGCCCAGGTGCGACTTCGTTTCGGCGTATGGATGGGGCAGCGGCGGAAGCGACGCGCGCACGAAGCTCGGCTTGCCGGGCGGCGGACCGCGTTACGTGGTGACGCCGCTATGCGTGATGGATTTCGAGGAAGACACGAAACGCATGCGTCTCAAATCCCTGCACCCGGGCGTCGGGGTGGATGACGTGGTGAAAAATACGGGGTTCGAGCTCGTGGTTCCACCGCAAGTGCCGACCACCCCGTTGCCGACGCATGAGCAGCTGCACGTGCTGCGCTCGCGCATCGACGTTGGCGGCGCTCTCAGGCAGTGACGGGCGGGAACTAATTCTGGATTCAGGAGATAGCGATGGCACATGAATGGCAAACCAAGATCAGCCGGGTGATGGAAGGCAAGGTGATCATTCGCGGTTATTCGCACGAGCAGCTGATCGGCGACCACAGCTATGCGGAAGGGGTGTTTCTGACGATCCGCGGGGAGCTGCCGACCAAGGCCGAGGCGCGCATGACCGATGCGATGCTCAACAGCCTGCTCGACCACGGATTTGTCGCGGCCAGCGTGCTGGCGGCGCGTTACGCCGCGTCAGGCAATCCGCAGCTCGTGCCGGGTACCGCGGCGGGGTTGCTCACGGCAGGCTCAAACACGATTTCTCCGCAGCACAGCGCCGAGTTTCTCGACAAGGCGGTGAAGATGATGAAGGAGGAGAAACTCACGCTGGAGGAGACCGCCCGGCGCGTGGTGGCGACGGTGCGCTCCGAGAAACGCCGGATTCCGGGACTGGGGCACCCGACGCACAAGGGCGATGATTTTCGCGCGGTCAAACTGCGCAAGATCGCCGCCGAGTGCGGTTTCGTCGGCGACAAGATCAGGATGTTCGAGGCGATCCATGCCGAATTCCTGCGCGCCACGGGAAGACAGGGCATCTGCATCAACGTCGACGGCATGCTGGGCGCGATCATGAGCGAAATGGGGTTCCGGCCGATGCAGATGGCGGCCGTCGCATTGCTCGCGGTGCTGCCGGGAATCATGGCGCACGTGATCGAGGAGATCGAGGAAGGCAAGCCGCTGCGCATCGTGCGCGACGAGGACAACGATTACCTCGGGCCCGCCGAGCGTCCCATACCAAAATCACAGGAACGAAACCTATGAGCAATGAAGACAAGATCAAGTGGGACCACGTGCGCAAGTGGGTCGAGCGCGGCGGGCTCAAGACCACGTGGAAGCCGTACGGGATGCCGGAAGTCATCGACCCGTTTACCAGCCGCTTCGCCGACGTCGATCCGATGCCGAAATGGAACATACCCGCCAAGGTGATGATCTCGACCACCATCACGGGAGCCTTCTTCAGCAAGCGAGCCAATCCCAACCAGCCGATTACGGTCGACGAGATACGCGACTCGGCCGAGGAATGCATCAAGGCGGGCGCGCCCAATATCCACATCCACGTGCGCGACGACGGCGGATTCAACGCGCTCGATCCGCAGCGTTTTCACGACGTGATCGCACCGCTGCGGGCGAAGTATCCGGAGGTGATGTTCGACGGCTGCCTGGTTGCGGTAACCGACGCGGAAAGTGCCGCGATGGGACCGACCATTAAGACGGGTTTGTTTGACGCGTTGCCGGTGAATACCACCGCGATTTGCTGCGGCGACAGCATGTTTTTCAAGCCGCCGCATGTGGTGATCGAGAAAACGCGGCTCGTACAGGAGGCAGGCTGCAAGCCCATCATCTCGGTCTACGATGACGGCGACATCGACAATGCGCGCCGCTTTCTGGTGGCGAGCGGGCTGCTGGCCAAACCTTACTACTGGCTGATCCTGCCGGCATTGCCCGGCTGCAGCCCGATGCACAACCCGGAACAGATGGTCGACGGGCTGATGCGCATGGTGCGCTCGATACGCGATATCGACGAGGACGCATTCATACTGGTGTGTGCGGCGGGGCGCGCGAGCACGTACCTTGCCACCTTCGCCTTGCTGCTGGGGCTGCACGTGCGCGTGGGCATGGAAGACACCCTCTGGCCGTATCCGCATCGTGACGACATCATCAAACGCAATGTCGAGCATTTTCAGCAGATGCGTCAGATCGCGGCGCTGCTCGGGCGCGAG
>JACPTJ010000540.1 GCA_016192835.1 Betaproteobacteria bacterium | reverse complement strand
GACTTCGATTTCCTCGCGCAGGCGCTCGCCAGCGCATGCCGCGTGGTGTGTCCTGACATCGCCGGCCGCGGCAGGAGCGATTGGCTCGCCCGCAAGGAGGATTACGGCTACCCGCAGTACATGCGCGATGTCACCGCGCTCATCGCACGCGTCGCTGCGTGGCCGGTCGCGACCCACTGGCTCGGCAAGCTCTCCAACTTTCTGGGCCGGCGCTACGGCTCGCGTTCGATCTACTGGGTCGGCACCTCGATGGGCGGCATGCTCGGCATGCTGCTCGCCGCGTGCCCGAACTCGCCGATCCGCAAGCTGGTCGTGAACGATATCGGCGCGCTGATTCCCAAGGCAGCGCTCGAGCGCATCGCCACTTACGTTGGCGACAACCCGCGCTTCCAGACGTTCGAGGAACTTGAAACCCATGTGCGCCAGGTCTCGGCGACCTTCGGGCCGCTGACCGACGCGCAATGGCATCACCTGACGCTGCATGGCGCCCGGCAATACGAAGACGGCAGTTGGGGCATGGGCTACGACCCCGACATCGCGCTGCCGATGCGCAGGAATCCGCTGCAGGATATCGATTTGTGGCAGTGCTGGGACGCCATCGCCTGCCCGACGCTGGTGCTGCGCGGCGCGCAATCGGATCTGCTGCTCGGGGAAACCGCGGAGCAAATGCGCAACCGCGGCCCGCGCCCCCGGGTGGTCGAGTTTGCCGGGGTCGGCCACGCACCGATGTTGATGGCGCAGGACCAGATCGCGGTGGTGCGCGATTTTTTGCTGGCGGAGTAAAGCCACGAAAACTTGATATATATCAGGGAACCCGCCGGGCAGGTCATCTACTCTGGGTTCCATGATCGTCAAATCAAGAGCATATCCACCAAACGCCGCGGGGATGACGCGCGGATCGAGCGAGTGATGGAAGTGCGCTGCACACGACACCAAGGAGAATGAGCAATGTCCGATTCGATCAAGTACATGCTGGACGAATCCCGCATCCCGAAAGTCTGGTACAACCTTGCCGCGGATTTGCCGAAACCGCTGCCGCCGGTGCTGCATCCCGGCACGCAACAGCCGCTCGGCCCCGCCGATCTCGCGCCGCTGTTTCCGATGGCGCTGATCATGCAGGAAGTCTCGACCGAGCGCGAGATCGAGATTCCGGAACCGGTGCGCGACGTCTACCGGCAATGGCGGCCGTCGCCGCTCTATCGCGCGCGCCGGCTCGAAAAAGTGCTCGATACGCCGGCGAAGATTTACTACAAGTACGAAGGTGTCTCGCCCGCCGGCAGCCACAAGCCGAACACCGCGGTCGCGCAGGCGTTCTACAACAAAGAAGCCGGTGTCAAGAAGCTGGCGACCGAAACCGGCGCCGGCCAATGGGGCTCCGCGCTGGCGTTCGCCGGCGCGCTGTTCGGGCTCGAGGTGCAGGTATTCATGGTGCGCGTGTCGTACGACCAGAAACCGTACCGCCGCGCGCTGATGGAAACCTACGGCGCGCGCTGCATCCCCTCGCCTTCGAACGAAACCCAGTCGGGACGCGCGATTCTCGCCAAGAATCCGAATCACCTGGGCAGCCTCGGCATCGCGATTTCAGAAGCGGTCGAGGTCGCCGCGACACACGACGACACCAAGTACGCGCTGGGCTCGGTGCTCAATCACGTGCTGCTGCACCAGACAGTGGTCGGACAGGAAGCGATGGCGCAAATGGAAATGGCGGGCGATTACCCCGACGTGATCGTCGGCTGCACTGGCGGCGGCTCCAACTTCGGCGGCATCGTGTTCCCGTTCCTGGGCAGCCAGTTGCGAGGCGGCAGGAAAGTGCGCATCGTCGCGATCGAGCCGGCGGCGTGTCCTTCGCTCACGCGCGGCCAGTACGCATACGATTTCGGCGACACCGCGCACCTCACTCCGCTTGCCAAGATGCACACGCTCGGCTCGACCTTCACGCCGCCCGGATTCCACGCCGGCGGATTGCGCTATCACGGCATGGCGCCGATGGTGAGCCACCTCAAGGAACTCGGGCTGATCGAAGCGCGCGCCTACCACCAGATCGCCTGCTTCGAAGCGGGCGTGCAGTTCGCGCGCGCCGAAGGCATACTGCCCGCGCCCGAAGCAAACCACGCGGTGCGCGGCGCAATCGACGAGGCGCTGCAGTGCAAGCGCGAAGGCAAGTCGCGCACGATCCTGTTCAACCTGTGCGGCCACGGCCACTTCGACATGCAGGCGTATATCGATTACTTCGGCGGCAAGTTGAAGGATATCGAATACGACGAGGCCGAGCTCGCGATGGCGCTCGCCGGGCTGCCTTCGGTCAAGGCGGCGTGAGAAGCAATCGGTGACTGGTGATTAGTGATTGGTGATTGGTGATTGGTGATTGGTGATTGGTGATTTTGAGTATTACGTAATCGGATGACAGTTTCGCGGAGGACCGCCACCCTCACCCCGACCCTCTCCCCCGGAAACAGGGGAGAGGGAGGTCCCCCTCTCCCGCTTGGGCGGGAGAGGGAGTGTTCCCTCGTCCCGCTTGCGGGAAGAGCCGCAGAAGCAGTGTTCCCTCGCCCCGCTTGCGGGGAGAGGGCTAGGGTGAGGGGAAGTTATGAATCGCCGTCCTCGCCAACCGCCTGCAGCATCGCCTGCAGCAGAACTTCCGCCTCCTGCGCGCCTGACACGCCGACCTTGTTGTTGAAGATGAAATACGGCACACCGTTAATGCCGCCACCGCGGGCGTCGATGTCCGCAGCCTGCACCAACTCGCGGTCGGCGTCGCTCGCGAGGTAATTGGCAAGCGCACTGCGCTCCAGGCCGCCGCGCCCGCCGATGTCAGTGAGCGTGCCGATATCGGTGAGATTCGCACCCTCGATGAAATAGGCACGGAACAGTACTTCGGAGACCTCGTCCTGCCGCCCCTGCTGGTCGGCATAGTGCAGCAGCCGATGCGCATTGACGGTGTTGGGCTGGACCCGGATCTTGTCGAACGCGAAGGGGATGCCGACCGATTGGCCGACCGCCGCGACGCGCGCATAGCTATGATTGGGTGAGCCGAATTTGCGCTGCAGATACTCGGCGCGCGGGATTCCGCTCTCGGGAAGATCGGGATTCAACTGGAATGGCAGCCAGCGCACGGCCGGCTCTTCTGCATCGGGAGCGCGCTCGCGGTAGAGCTCGAGTGCCGTCGCGAGGCGGCGCTTGCCGATGTAGCACCACGGTCAAACCACGTCGGAAACGATATCGATCTGGATTTTGTCGGTCATGTCCATTTCCA
>JACPTJ010000539.1 GCA_016192835.1 Betaproteobacteria bacterium | reverse complement strand
TGTCCCGGGTTCGCCTTCGTCGATGTTGACCGCGAGCAGCCGCGGCCGCGTTTCGGCGCGCAGGATGCGCCACTTGCGCCCGGCAGGAAAGCCGGCGCCGCCGAGCCCGCGCAGGCCGGAATCCTCCATCGTCTTGAGGATATCCTCGGCATCGCGCTCGCCGCCCAGGCATTCGGCGGCGATGCGATAACCGCCTTGCTTGCGGTACTCGTTAAAGCCGATATATTTATCGACCGGGCAGCGGGTATTGTTCGCCGCCACCTGCGCGCTGACTTTTTCGGCCGTCGCCTGCGCCACGGGGTTCTGGCCGACCACTGCGGCCGGCGCCTGCTCGCAGCGGCCGATGCAGGGCGCCGGGATTACGCGCACGTTCGGACCCAGCGCCGCTTTGAGTTTTTCGAGCAGCGGTTGCGCGCCGGCGAGCTCGCACGACAGGGAATCGCACACGCGCACGGTCAGCGCGGGCGGCGCCACTTCGCCTTCCTTGATGACGTCGAAGTGATGATAAAAAGTCGCGACCTCGAAGACCTCGGTCAGCGCGAGCTTCATCTCGCGCGCGAGCGCAACGATGTGCGCCGCGGAAATGTGGCCGAATCGGTCCTGGATGATGTGCAGATGCTCGATCAGCAGGTCGCGGCGGCGTGGCTTCTTGCCCAGCAATGCCTGGACTTCGGCCAGCGCCTTGGCGTCGACTGCGCGGCCTTTCGGCTTGCCGCGTTTTGTCTTGGTCATTTCAACACGGACTTGAGCAGCTTGCCCATTTCCGCCGGGTTACGCGTCACCTTGATGCCGCACTCTTCCATGACGGCAATTTTTTCCGCCGCGGTGCCTTTACCGCCCGAAATGATCGCGCCGGCGTGCCCCATGCGCTTGCCGGGCGGCGCGGTGGCGCCCGCGATAAAGCCGACCACCGGCTTTTTCATATTGGCCTTGATCCAGCGCGCGCAGTCCTCTTCGTCGGAGCCGCCGATCTCGCCGACCATGATCACGGCTTCGGTCTGCGGGTCGTCGTTAAAGAGTTTCATGATGTCCACGTGCTTCATGCCGTTGACCGGGTCGCCGCCGATGCCCACGCAGGTCGACTGGCCGAGCCCCTGCTCCATCAACTGGCCGACCGCTTCGTAGGTCAGGGTGCCCGAGCGTGAAACCACGCCGATCGGGCCTTTCTTATGGATGTGTCCGGGCATGATGCCGATCTTGATTTCATCCGGCGTGATCACGCCGGGGCAGTTCGGTCCGATCAGCCGGGTGCGCCTGCCCTGCATCCGGTACTTGGTGCGTATCATGTCGCGCACCGGGATGCCCTCGGTGATGCAGATCACGAGATCGAGATCGGCGTCGACCGCCTCGTCGATCGCGGCCGCGGCGAACGGCGGCGGCACGTAAATCACCGACACGTTGGCGCCGGTTTTTTCCCTCGCTTCCTTCACCGTCGCGAAAATCGGGATTCCTTCATACGACTCGCCGGGTTTCTTCGGATTGACCCCCGCGACGTAGCAGGCGCTGCCGTGCGCGTATTCCTTGCCCGTTTTGGTGTGGAACTGCCCGGTCTTGCCGGTGATGCCTTGCGTCATCACGCGGGTATTCTTGCTGATCAAAATCGACATGCGCGCCTTTCCGCGTTACGGCTCGGTGAACCGGTGAACGACTGCCTCATCGGCCTTGCGCCGCGGCCACAACCTTCTGCGCCGCATCCGCCATGTTGTTGCCGGAAATGATCGGCAGTCCCGATCCCGCGAGGATTTTCTTGCCGAGCTCGACGTTGGTGCCCTCGAGCCGCACCACCAGCGGCACGTTGAGATGCACCTCTTTCGCCGCGGCGACGATGCCTTCGGCGATGACGTCGCATTTCATGATGCCGCCGAAAATGTTCACCAGTATCGCCTTGACGTTCGGATTCCTGAGCATGATCTTGAACGCCTCGGTCACCTTCTCGGCTGAAGCCCCGCCCCCCACGTCCAGGAAATTGGCCGGGCCGCCGCCATAGAGCTTGGTGATGTCCATCGTCGCCATGGCAAGGCCGGCGCCGTTGACGAGACACCCGATGTTGCCGTCGAGCGAGATGTAGTTGAGATCGAACTTCGAGGCCTCGACTTCATCCGGGTCTTCCTCGTCGAGGTCGCGCATCGCGGCGATATCGGGATGGCGGAACAGCGCGTTGTCGTCGAAATTCATTTTGGCGTCAAGCGCGATCACATCCCCGCTGCCCGTCAGGATCAGCGGGTTGATTTCCGCGAGCGAGGCATCCGTCTCGTCGAACGCCTGATACAACCCCTGCAGCGCCGGACGCGCTTTTGCGAGCGACGCATCGGGAATACCGATCTTGCGCGCGAGCTCGTCGGCCTCGCTGTCTTTGAGGCCCATCATCGGGTCGATAAACACCTTGTGGATTTTGTCGGGGGTCCTGGCGGCGACTTCCTCGATATCCATGCCGCCTTCAGAGCTCGCCATCAGGCACACGCGCTGGGTGCCGCGGTCGACCACCATGCCGGCGTAGAGTTCTTTCGCGATGTCCGCGCCTTCCTCGATCAAAAGCCGCCGCACTTTCTGTCCCTGCGCTCCGGTCTGATGCGTCTGCAGCATCATGCCGAGGATCCGGCCTGCGTGCTGCCGCACTTCGTCGCTTGATTTAGCGAGCTTGACGCCGCCGCCCTTGCCACGGCCGCCGGCGTGAATTTGCGCTTTCACCATCCATACGTAGCCGCCGAGCTTTTGCGCCGCGGCCACTGCTTCGTCGGCGCTGAAGCACGGTATGCCGCGCGGAGTCGCGACCCCGTACTTGCGCAGGATTTCTTTCGCCTGGTATTCGTGAATCTTCATCAACAGCCTTTTGGGTTGCGCGCCAAGCCTGCGAGCACAGGCCAGCGATAACTTAACCGCGCATGCGTGATTTCGCCTTGACCGCAGTCAATATTGCACGATCCGTGGTGCAAAGCATGCTGCCAATTGTCGCGGCGCGTGCCGCCCGGATTTGCCCGCCGGCGCGCGATCCGAACCACACATTCGATCGCGCGTATCGTTCCTGCAAGCGGCGCAGTATAGCCGAATCGATTTTACCGGCCGGAGCGGCGACACTGTGCGCTCGCCGCAATACAACAAGCATCCCTTCTCATCCGCGAGGCGGGACCGCCTTGCGCGGGAGGTGACTGATGCGATCTTTATTGCGGCGCAGCAACCGAACTCCATGCGCCAGGGCTAAACTGGGACGGGTTGCGGGAAAATTCAGAAGTTAGCGCACGCTACGGGCAAAAAAAAGCGCAACCCCTAAGGGCTGCGCTAAGTTTCCACCAAAGGAGGAGGTTTTGGAGGATATACGCCGACACCTGTAAAGATGTCCAACGCAAACGTATTATGCCTCACCTAGCCGGACTTGGCAAGATATTTCTGCTGCTATGCAATATATTTTCTCACTCTCAGGATATAAAAATAAGACATACCATAAATTCAAATACTTAAATTCATTGCCTTCTCGTAGCGCAGGCGCCTCGCCTGCAATCGTTCATCTGGAATCAGCCATTGGAATGCAGGCGAGGCCCCCGCGACACGGCGTTGGCGGAGCCATCCGGGGCGGGAGCGGGGGCGAAGGCGCGCTGCCCGCAAACGGGCGACTGCGTCGCTAACGTGTCCGCGCGCCCCTGCGTTACACAAAGCAGTGCGCTAGCGCACCACCATGACCGGTATCTTGGAGTAGGTCAGAACCTTGCGAGTTTCGCTGCCCAGCAGCACCGCGGCGAGTCCTTTCCTGCCGTGCGAATGCAGCAGGATCAGGTCGCAGTCTTTGGCTTTCGCGGTCTTGAGTATCGCGTCGTACGGATGATCGCTGGTTTCGCACACGGTTTCGCACGGCACGCCCGCCTCTGCCGCAGTCTTCTTGATGAAATCGAGGTAATTCTCGGCGCGCATGCGCGCCTCCTTCTCGATGCGCTCCTCCGTGACCGGATCAAACGCGCCTTCATACGCGATCATCAGGTGGTAATCGGGAATCGCGTGCACTCCGGTCACGCGCGCCCCGTGAAACTTGGCAAGTTCGATGCCGATGCGTATCGCTTTCTGCGACAGCTCGGAACCATCGGTAGGGATCAGGACATGTTTGAACATGGAACCCTCCTGCGCGGTAGCCTAGGTAGCGCTCCTTATATCAAACCGCCGCGCCGATATCAAATCCATTGCTTGACACTTTCAAAAAGCCTGATTTATCACGGGATTGTGCCGGCCCAATGGCACACGCGATGCCGGATTCCGCCTCTTGCCACCCGCCTCGCTTCGCTCTGCGGCAATGCCGCTTACGGCTCTTCATCCTTTGGATGCCGCAGATTGCGCGCAGGATATACCTTGCCCGGAAATTTCATTAACGCCTCCTCATCGACGTCGATACCGAGCCCGGGGGTGGCCGGGAGTTCAATGTAGCCGTTCTTCGGCTTGAGTTGATTCGGCGAAATCCTGTCGCCGAATTCGACAAACGGCAAAAAATATTCGGTGATGATGAAATTTGGCATCACTGCCGAGGCGTGCACGGTGGATGCGAGCGCGACCAGGGTCGAATTGTAATTATGCGGCGACATCGCGACCAGGAACGGCTCGGCCATTGCCGCGATTTCTTTCAATTCGAGTATGCCGCCGCAACACGCGACGTCGGGATTCAGGATGTCCGACGCGCGTGCTTCGAGCAGCGGCCTGAAACCGGTCTTGGTGTACGTCGCCTCGCCGATCACGATCGGCAATCCGGTCGCGCGCCGCACTTCGGCGAGTGCCTCCGGATTTTCGGCAACGTTCGGCTCCTCGA
>JACPTJ010000538.1 GCA_016192835.1 Betaproteobacteria bacterium | reverse complement strand
TCGCGGGGTGATGAAGCGTCAGCTGCAGGTGCTGAACCAGCGCGGTGAAGTCGTGCAGGATGCCATCCAGGCTTTCCTGCTGAAGCGCAAGCCCGCTTAAGAGTGCTTCTACACGAATGCCTTGTAGTCCCACCCGTGGATCTTGCATACTTGTTTGGCCAGACGGCGAAACTCCGCGTTGTGCCCGCCGGCTCTCGTTGGTTCGGTCTTGTCGAGCGCCTGTTTCAGGTGAACCATTTCGTGCGCAACCACGCTTGCCAGAGTGGCAAAATGCCCGATCGTCAGGGAAGACACGATCACGATGTGGTCGACGGTCCTCGCGTACCGGGTGTACTCACCCATGGTATTGGGCTGGTTATTCACCCGAAACTCGACCTCTTCGGCCGGCGGAAGTTTCCAACTGCTGAAAGGGGGAAATTGCCGCAGGCATTCGTATACTGCTGCGACCATGTCCGGGGTCAGCGGGAGCATGTGTATCGTCCTTTGATCGCCAGACGGGCGCTTGCCGTTTAACGCGGGTTGCCGATATCAAACTTGATGCCTTGCGCGAGCGGCAGCTCGCGGCCCCAGTTGATGGTTACGGTCTGGCGGCGCATGTAGGCTTTCCACGCGTCCGAGCCGGCTTCGCGGCCGCCACCGGTTTCTTTTTCCCCTCCGAACGCGCCGCCGATCTCCGCGCCCGAAGTGCCGATGTTGATGTTGGCGATGCCGCAATCGCTGCCCACCGCCGACAGGAACTGTTCCGCATGCTGGAGGTTTTCGGTGAAAAGCGCCGACGACAGGCCTTGAGGCACGTTGTTGTTGATCGCGATCGCTTCATCCAGCGTGCGGTACGCAATCACATGGAGGATGGGCGCGAAGGTTTCGCGCTGCACGATGTCCCAGTCGGGACGCGCCCTGGCGAGCGTCGGCTGGACAAAACAACCCGGTCCCGGCAGCACCTCGCCGCCGAAAAGGATTTCGGCGCCGCGCGCCTTGAGCTGCGCGATTGCCGCCCGGAAACGCTCCCGCGCGGCTCCATCGATCAACGGCCCCATCAGCGTGCGCGGATCGAGAGGATTTCCGATGCGCACCTGGCGATAAGCATCGATCAGGCGCGCGACCAGTTCATCGTACCGCTTCTCGTGGACGATCAACCGCCGCGTCGTGGTGCAACGCTGGCCCGCGGTGCCGATCGCGCCGAACACGATTGCGGGTACCGCAAGATCGAGATCGGCGCCGTCATCGACGATGATCGCGTTGTTGCCCGAGCACTCGAGCAGGCATTTGCCCATGCGGCGCGCCACCACTTCGGCGACGTGCCTGCCGACCGCGCTCGAACCGGTAAACGACATCAACGCGACTCGCGGGTCGGCGATGAAATGTTCGGCGAGCACGTTGTCGTCGCGGATGATGAGCGAAAACACGCCGGAGACCCCGGCTTCGCGCATCGCGCGGTTGACGATGTGCTGCACCGCGATCGCCGCGAGCGGCGCCTTCGGTGACGGCTTCCACACCACGGTATTGCCGGCGACCGCCGCGATGAACGCATTCCACGCCCATACCGCGGCCGGAAAATTGAAGGCGGTAATCACGCCCACCACGCCGAGCGGATGCCATTGTTCGTAGAGGCGGTGGCGCGGGCGCTCGGAATGCATGGTGTTGCCGTAGAGCATGCGTGACTGGCCGACCGCAAAATCGGCGATGTCGATCATTTCCTGCACTTCACCATCGCTTTCCTGCTTGAGCTTGCCGGTCTCGAGCGCGATCAGGTTGCCGAGAACGTCCTTGCGGTGGCGCAGTTCGGCACCGATGCGCCGGATGAGATCGCCGCGTTTGGGCGCCGGCACCGTGCGCCAGTGGCCGGCGCTTTGCGCCGCGTGTGTGATTACGCGCTCGTAATCGCCGCGCGAACAGGCGCCTGACGCTCGCCCATCAGCCACTCCGGCCCAAGGCACGCACCGGGATTGTCGGCGACGATACCAAGTTCGGTCAGCCATTCCATGATCGCCTTCGTAATACCGTGTCTGCCGGCGTTGGTTAAGCAGCGTGACGCACGTTGGCTTCGAATTCGGCGAGCGTGGCACGCAGCGCTGCAAGCGCTTCGTTTATCTGCTCGCGAGTGATGATCAGCGGTGGGGCAAAACGCACCACCGTGTGATGCGTGTCCTTGGAGAGCACGCCATGTTGCAGCAGCCCGTCGCAGACCGAGCGCGCGCTGGCCAGCGCCGGGTCGATTTCCACGCCGATCAGCAGGCCGCTGCCGCGCACCTCGCGGATCAGCGGGCTTTTTAGCGTGCGCAGTTCCCTCAGCAGATAGTCGCCGAGTTCGGCTGCGCGCTGCGCAAACTTTTCTTCGAGCAGAACTTCGATGGCGGCCAGACCCACCGCCGCCGCGAGCGGATTGCCGCCAAAGGTGCTGCCGTGGTCACCCGGCGTGAATACCTCCATGACTTCGCGGCGCGCAAGGAATGCCGACACCGGGAGCAGGCCGCCGCCGAGCGCCTTGCCGAGGATCAGTCCATCCGGCCGCACACCTTCGTGTTCGCATGCGAAGAGGCGCCCTGTGCGGCCAAGCCCGGTCTGTACTTCGTCGCAAATCAACAACACGTTGTGGCGGTGGCAGATTTCGGCGCAGGCAGCGAGATAGCCGCGGGGCGGCACGACGATGCCGGCTTCACCCTGGATCGGCTCGACCAGGAATGCAGCGGTATGCGGTGTGATCGCGCGTTCAAGCGCGCGGGCGTCACCATACGGGATGCGTTTGAAGCCGGGTGGATAAGGCCCGAACCCATCGCGATACTGCGGCTCCGACGACATCGCGACGATCGCGATCGAGCGGCCGTGGAAATTGCCGTCGCAGGCGATGATCTCAGCGCGGTCTTCGGGGATGCGTTTTACCTTGTGGCCCCACTTGCGCGCCGCCTTGAGCGCGGCTTCGACCGCTTCAAGACCGGTATTCGCCGGCAGCGCGAGGTCCTGACCGCTGATCTCGCACAAGCGCTTCAGGAACAGCGGCAGGCGGTCGTTATGATAGACGCGCGACGTGACGGCAAGGCGCTGCGCCTGCTCGGTCATCGCCTTGACGATGCGGGGATGGCAATGGCCGTGGCTCACCGCGGAATAGGCGCTCATCATGTCGAGATAGCGCCGGCCGCGGTCGTCCCACAGGTAGACGCCTTCACCCCTAACGAGCACCACCGGTAGCGGGTCGTAGTGATGCGCGCCATGGCGATACTCGAGGTCGATCAATGATGGGGTGCCGAGTGTCTGTTGTGATCCGGACAACATTGCGTCGATTAACTGTGTCACCACAGCCGCCGTGCGGCCATTCCGGTCGCGCCCTGGGTTGTATTCGGCGATTTCAAGGGCGACGAGCGCGGGATGGGATGAGACGCACTCCAGCGCCACCGCCAATTCCTGGCTGCGGATGCCGTTCGCGACCGGCGTGTTGACTCCCGGTGCATCACGGGGATCAAGCGCATCGAGATCGAGTGTCACTCCAAAGCCCGCGGTGCCTGCGGTCACAATGGCGAGCGCTTCGCGCATCACTGCCGCAAGCCCGCGCCGCGTCACTTCGTACATGTAATAAACTCGTACGCCAAGTTGCCGCAGCAGTGCCGCTTCCCTGGTTTCGTAGCTGCGCACGCCGATCAGGCATACGTATTGCGGTTGCAGCGCAATCCCGCCGCCGAGCGCGGTCAGGCCGGAGTCGCCGCGCCCAAGCAGGCATGCCAGCGGCATGCCATGCAGCGCGCCGCTCGGCGTCGTCTGAGGGGTATGCGCGTCCATGTGGGCGTCGATCCAGATCAAACCCAGAGGCCCGCGCGCGCGCAATGCGGACGCGACGCCTTTCCACGTGCCGATCGCGCACGAATGATCGCCCCCTACGACTACCGGCAGTCCGCCATGCGCGACGATCGCCCGCGTCCGCTGCGCAAGGTTTTGGCATACGGTTTTGACTACTTGCAGCGAATCGTCGTGGCCGGCCTCCCGCGGGCGGATGGTTTCATGCCACGCGGCAGACAACCCGCGCATTTGCAGGCGGGAGGCGAGGCCGCCGGCGCGCACCGCATCCGGTCCTGCCTCGCAAGCTTTGTTTCGCGCACCTGCTCCGCAAGCTACGCCGACGATCTCGACGGGTTTGGCGAGTTGCGCGAAAACGAGATGCATGTCGTTCATCCGCTAGTCCTCCAGGTTCGCCCTTAGCCCCGGCGGGGTGATTCATCTCCAATTTAGAGCGCCGCGCGCCGCCTTTCGTTCAAGTCATTCCCGGCCGCGGGCGTCGCCATGGCGGGCATTAATCCGGCGCGTTGAATTCGCAAATACCGGTTCATCGCTTACCCGTGACCCCGTCAGGGTTTTCCGCTTGCTGCGAACTATGCCGCGCCGTTCGCGTTCTAATTCGCAACAGATCGGGAAAAACCGGGACGGCGATGCTTCACCTGCCGCAGACACTGGGCGAAAGCCTGAATGCCTTCGTCCGGCAAGGTTACCCACGCGAGACGTGCGGGTTGCTTTTAGGCGTGCGTTTGGGCGATGAGCATGTGGTATCGCGGGTGCGCCGAGCGCACAATGTCAACATTGAGCGCGCCGAAGACCGCTACGAGCTCGATCCGGACGATTTTCTTTCTGCCGATCGCGAGGCGCGCGCGGCCGGATTGGACATCGTCGGTATCTGGCATTCCCACCCGGACCATCCCGCCCGGCCTTCGGCAACGGATCGCGACGGTGCGTGGCCGGGATGGTCTTACCTCATCATTTCGGTTGGTCGCGAAGGTGTAGGGGAAATCCGCAGTTGGCGGCTGAACGGCGGTGATTTCGAAGAGGAGGAGATAAGAACATGACGACCGTGACTGTGCGTATACCGACGCCGCTGCGCCCGTACACGCAAGGGGTGGACGAGGTGCGTGCGGAGGGCGCGACCGTAGCGGAAGCGATACATGCGCTGGGGGCGGCGTACGCTGGGTTGCTCGCCCGCGTTCTCACGCCCGAGGGCGAGCCGCGCCAGTTCGTCAATATCTATCTCGGCAGCCGCAACGTGCGCACGCTGCAGGGAATGACGACGCGCGTGACCGAAGGCGACGTCATCTCCATCGTGCCGGCCGTGGCGGGAGGCGCGACATGAAAGCGAAGGAACGGCGTCTCGCCGAGCTCAGAGCCGCGATCCCGGAAGTGACGCCGCGGGAGGCGCTCGCCCTGCAGGCGCAGGGCGCGGCGCTGATCGATGTGCGCGAGACGGATGAAATCGCGCAAGGCAGCCCGCCGGGCGGACACCGTCTCGGCCGCGGATTTCTCGAGCTGAAAATCGAAGACGCCGTTCCCGACTTCGAACGGCCGCTGGTGATGATGTGCAACAGCGGCGCCCGGTCACTGTTCGCAGCGGAGGATTTGAGACGGCTCGGGTACACCAGGCTTTTCAGCATGGCCGGGGGCTACACCCGCTGGAAGAACGAAGGCCTGCCGGTCGAGGTCCCGCCGCGCTTCGATCCGCTGGCGCGCGAACGCTATTCGCGTCATCTGATGATGCCGGAAGTGGGCGAGGCGGGGCAGCTCAGGCTCATCGCGGGCAAGGTGCTTCTGGTCGGCGCGGGGGGGCTCGGATCGCCCGCCGCGATGTATCTTGCCGCGGCCGGCGTCGGGACGCTCGGTATCGTCGATCACGACCTGGTCGACCGCAGCAACCTGCAACGCCAGATACTGCATACCGATGCGCGCGTGGGCACGTCGAAGGTGGCATCGGCCAAACAGACGCTCGAAGCGCTCAATCCCGCCGTGAAGGTAACGCCATTTGAAGTGCGGTTATCCAGCGCGAACGCCGAGGACGTTCTGCGCGGTTTCGACGTTGTCGTCGATGGTTCGGATAATTTCCCGACGCGCTACCTCGTAAACGATGTCTGCGTGAAGCTCGGCGTTCCGAACGTGCACGGCTCGGTGTACCGGTTCGAAGGGCAAGCGACGGTGTTCTGGCCGCGTTATCCGAAGCGGCGCGGACCTTGCTATCGATGCCTCTATCCCGAGCCGCCGCCGGCGGACCTCGCGCCGTCGTGCGCCGATGCAGGCGTGCTGGGCGTGCTGCCGGGCGTGATCGGCCTGTTGCAGGCGGTGGAAACCGTGAAGATCCTGCTTGGAATCGGCGAGCTGCTCGTGGGCAGACTGATCTGCTACGACGCATTGCGCGCGCGTTTTACCGAGCTCGAGCTTCCGCGTGATCCGCGCTGCCGCTATTGCGGCAACGGCGCTGCGTTTCCGGGATACGTCGATTACGAGCAATTCTGCGCGCGGGCGGCCGCATGAAGGCGGAAGCGATTTCCGCCGGGGCGGGGCACGGCCTGCTCGCGGCGATCGGCAATACGCCGCTCATAGAGCTGCCGATCGTCGCCGAGGTCGCGCCGCGCACCCGTCTGTTCGCCAAGCTCGAAAGCGTGAACCCGGGCGGCTCGATCAAGGATCGTCCGGTGGCGCGCATGATGACACGCGCGATGGCCGCGGGCCGATTTGCGAATGGACGGCGGCTGCTTGATTCTTCGTCCGGCAACGCGGGCATTTCGTACGCGATGCTGGGCGCGGCGCTGGGCGTACCCGTAACCATCGTGGTGCCCGGCAACGCGAGCCAGGAACGGCTGGAACGCATTCGCGCCCACGGCGCAGAGTTGGTGATCACCGATCCCATCGAAGGTTACGACTTTGCATTGCGCGAGGCACATCGCCTGGCGGCGGAATATCCCGAGCGCTACTGGTACTGCGATCAATACAGCAATGAAGACAATTGGCGCGCTCATTACGAAGAGACGGCGGCAGAAACGTTGTTCCAGCTCTCCAACGTTACGGGCGCAACACCCGATGCTTTTGTCGCGGGTGTCGGAACCGGCGGCACGCTTACCGGCGTGGGGCGACGGCTGCGCGAGGTGCGGCCGGATGCGCGCATTGTCGCCGCCATTCCGGAGACTTTTCCGGGAATCGAAGGATTGAAGCCGCTCGGCCATCCCGGCGATATCGTTCCCGAACTGCTCGATCAGTCGCTCATCGACGAGCGCATTCAGGTGACCCTGGACGACGCAGTGGCGATGTGCAAGCGCCTCGCGCGCCACGGCCTGTTCGTGGGTCCGTCATCGGGGGCTTTCGTTCACGCCGCGCTCCAGCTCGCCGCGCAGCAAAAGTATCGCATGATCGTGACCGTGCTGAGCGACACCGGCGAGCGCTACGTTTCGACCGGAATGTGGAAGCCTGAACCGGGAGTCAGGGCGGGGTTGTCAAATCTATGAGCACATTCAAAGTCCTGCAATTCAACATGCAGTTCGGGCAGAGTTGGGACGATACCCGTTCCGATGAGGCGCCCATCAACCTCGATCTGACCATCAGCGAGCTTCGCAGCCATGACGCCGACATTATGCTGCTGCAGGAAGTGGAGCAGG
>JACPTJ010000537.1 GCA_016192835.1 Betaproteobacteria bacterium | reverse complement strand
TTGCGCATGATTTTCCGCGGCAAGGAACCCCTCTTCGGCGATCAGATCCAGGGCGAGCCTTTCATCGTGCCGTTGGCGATTCCTTCAATTGCCGGGCCCACCGCGATCGCGACAGTGATCGTGCTCGTCTCCGGCGCGCCGCACCGCCTGCCGGAATGGTTCGCGGCGCTGACGGTGGCGATCGCGGTTACGCTCGCGCTGCTGCTGTTTGCCGAAAAGATCAGCAAACTCGTCGGCGAGCGCGGGCTGCTTGCATTTGAACGGCTGATGGGCCTGATCCTGACCGCCGTCGCGGTCGAGATGCTGCTGCGCGGAATCGAAGCGTTCGTGCGCCATCTGTGAGCGGCACATAGCCGTCAGATGGCGCGTCGTCACTCGATGACAACTTGGATTATGCTTACCGCCTGCTGCCCGTTCTGGTCACGCGCAACTACCCGTACACTGACTACCCCGGTTACACCGGGAGGCGCTTGCCCGGTGAAGGCGCCAGATTGCAACTTGAAAGTCATCCAACTCGGCAGAGGCTGACCATCGGTCTGGGAAATCGTAAGCGTGACTTGGGCCGACGTATCCAAGTGAACGAAAGTGCTATCCGGGAGCGGCACCGTGAACGGCTGACCGGAAGTGATGCGTTGTGAACCGAGATTCGTAGACGCCGCAGAAAGACGCGAACTATCCGGCGCGATGGTTGCGACCTGTTGGGGCGTCGGCTGTGCTGGAATGGAAGCCGCGGGCGGTGCCGGCACTGGGGCGGTTGCCGAAGTGGTCGCTGGTGTAGGCGAGGAAGAGGAAGCTGGAGACGAGGATGAAGAAGGTGGCGGCGGTGAAATCAGCGTTTCCGGCGGGGTGTTATTGTTGCTCACGGGCCCGCCGCTTCCGCTATTCGGTGTGCCGAGCATGGACTGAAGCACTGCGGTCGTGAGAACAACGTTTGTCGGCGGCGTGCCGGGTTGCAGCGTCAGGGCGGTGGCGTTACCTGTTGCCTGCGCAAAAACATAGTTCGTGGAAATCAGTCCGCCGCCGTTGATGGGGTACTGACCCGGCTGGCTGGACGCAGTAGCAGTGCTCGTCCAGGCAAGGGCGCTGGTTGTCGAATTTGCCAGGGTGTCGCCCGCCGCGTAACCGCTCACCGTACCGGACAAGCCCGATGGTGTTTGCCCGGCAATGAAGCTGGCCAATGTGGCGGTAAAGTCCAGCGTGGTCGGGGTAATATCCGCCGTCAATCCGGTTTGCTGCACCAGGGTGTAGTTGCCCGCATCGGCGCCGCTGATGGTGTTCATGGCGGTCAGCAAGGCTCTTTCGAAAAGTTACACGCTGCGCACGACCGCAGGGCTTGACGTACTGATGACGGTGCTAAACGCGGAAATCTCAAGGGAAAATCCGGAGCAACTGTTTGTCACGGCGATCGCGCTCGTCATCGACCTGCGCACGGGCGAATACCTGGGCAGCCGGCTTGGTCGTCGACAGTCTGTCGGGATGGCGGCTAGCTTTGCCCGGATATAGGCAATATAATAGTCGTATAAATGACCACTCTCGGGAAAGCTGACATGCCTGCACTCGACCGCTTCGTCTCCGTATCACACGCCAAGACCCACCTGCTCGATCTGGTTCGGACGCTGCAGACACGGCAGGACGTGATAGCGATTACCCGGGATGGCGCCCCCGCCGCCGTCCTTCTCAGCATGGAGCAGTACGAGGGGCTCATTGAAACGCTGGAACTGTTGAGCGACGCGGGAGCGCGACGCTCGCTGCGGCGCTCGCTGCGACAGGCGGCGGCAGGGCGGTGGGTTTCCCACGCGTCGGTGTTTGGCCGTGAATCCCGGTGAAGCGATATCGCGCCCGGTATACCCCCGAGGCGGCCGCGCGAATCCGCGCTCTTCATCCGCAGATAAAACGCGACGTTCGCGAGGGGATTCGTACGCTCATGCTGGACCCTCTGGCTGGAAAGCCCCTGCAATGGGAACTCGCTGGCTATCGCTCCCTGCGCGTGAGGCAGCACCGGATCGTCTATCGATTGAGCGCGGAGACCGCCTCGATCGACATCGTATTCGTCGGAATTCGCAGGACTGTCTACGAGGAGCTGCAGGCCGCGCTGCGCGCGCGGCACCGGGACGCCTGATCAGTAGCGGTCACCGCACGCTTATTTCGACGCACCGGTTGCGCGGCTCGGCGACGGGCTTGCGGCTTGGCTCGGCGACAAGCTTGAGGATGGGCTCGGCGACGGGCTTGAGGGTCGGCTCTGAAACGGGCTTGGGGATAGGCTTGGGGGGGCTGGCTGGCGCACGCGGCGAGGAGCGATCCGGCGAGCATTGCAACCAGCGCGCGCATGCTGATGAATGTTACCGTTTTTATGTTATGCCAATTCAGACTCTTCGGGAACTCTCATTTCAGCACGCGCAGCAGGTTGTTGAAACTGTCGGTCCAGATACGAAAGCCGGGAGGCGCGGCGAGCACTTTGCCGGCGGCGCGGATGTTCCCGGATTCGAGCAACGCGCGGTTCGAGGTGACCAATATCTGATCGGTGCCCGAGATCCAGTAGTCAGCGCCTTCCTCGCTACCCGCTGAATCGGAAATCAGCACGGCGGTCAATCCATGCTCGCCCGCGAGGCTCGCCACGACCGGCGCGATGTCGATGAAGCGGTTGGTCGCCTGGAACGCGAGCACGCCGCCCGGTTTCAGGTGCCGCAGATAGATCGCCATCGCCTCCCGCGTCAGCAAATGCAGTGGAATCGAGTCGCCGGAAAACGCGTCCATCGCAAGCACGTCGAACTGCTGGCTCGCTTCTCGCTCGAGGCTCAGCCGCCCGTCTCCGAGCACGACCTCGGTTTTGGCCGGGCTATCGGCCATAAACGTGAACTCGCGCTGCGCGAGCTCGACCACCTGCGGATTGATTTCGTAGAAGCGGAAGGTGTCGCCCTTGCGCGCGTACGCGATGATGGAACCGGCGCCCAGCCCGATCACGCCGACTTTGCGCGGCGCGTCGGGCAGGCTCGCGAACATGCGGCCGTAACCGCTGTTGGGGCCGAAATAGCTGCTCGGCGCGAGGCGCATACCCGGGTCGAGCAACTGCCCGCCATGCACGATGCCGCCGTGCACCATCGAGCGGAACGGCGCCGGCTCGGTGTATTCGCGCGTGCGCAGCACGCTGTAGAAATTGCGCATCATCACGCGCGAGTCGGAAACCTGGTAATCGATCGCCTTGCCCGCCCCCCACGCGGTCGCACCGACCACTGCAGCAGAGGCGAGCATCGTCCACCACGCGATGCGGAAGGTGCGGTACAGCAGCAGCAGCGCGCAGGCGACCAACCCGATTCCGAGTTCGAAATAGCCGGTCAGCAGGTGCGGCGCGACCAGCCCGACCAGCAGCCCGCCGACGGCGCCACCGAGCGAAATCATCAGGTAATAAGTCGTCAGAAAGCGCGGCGCGGGCTTCAGCTGCGCCAGTTCGCCGTGGCAGAACATGCAGCACACGAACAGCCCCGCGAGGTAGATCGGAATCGCCACCTTGAGATCGAGCGAATCCGAATACCACGCCATCACCGGCAACGCGATTGCCGCGAGCACGAGAAAAATGTTGCGGCGATACCAGCGCGGATGGTCGAAGCAGAAGATGAACGTCGCGAGATAAAGCGACAACGGCAGGATCCACAGAAACGGCAGCGACGCGACGTTCTGGCAGATATGGTTGGTCACCGCGAGCAGCAGGAAGGAAGCCATTGCCGCGAGCGCCAGCCATACCAGCTGCTGCCCGGCGCCCGGCTTCACGGCACCGGCATCGCGTCCGCCCGCCGCCACGGGCACGTCCGCCTTGTCGGCGCCGGCATTGCGGATGCTCACGATCGCTGTCGCGATGCTAAGCAGCGCGAACACTCCGTATATGACCGACCACGAAACCGATTGCGTCGCGGTCGTGACCCACGGCTCGATCGCGACCGGATAAAAAAGCAGCGCGAGCAATGAGGCCAGATTCGACAGCGCGAACAGCCGGTACGGCGCCGCATGATGGAAACGCCACGCGAACCACGCCTGCATCAGCGGGCTCGTCGTCGAGAGCAGGAAATACGGCAGCCCGATGGTGACCGCGAGCAGGCCGAGAATGCGCCACGCGGGGTCCTCGTTGCCGGCCGGTTTCCATGCCGCGTCGGGAATGATCGGCAGCAACAGCAGGCTCAAGGCCAGCAGCGCGATGTGGAGGATAACCTGGCGCCGATGCGTGAGCC
>JACPTJ010000536.1 GCA_016192835.1 Betaproteobacteria bacterium | reverse complement strand
GTTGAACTTCTACCAGGCGACCAAGGTGACTTTGGATCACACCGCCCCGCATGCGAGCATCCTCGCGCCGCTCGCCACCATCGAGTCCAGCCGCTTCGGCCACATCACCGGCACGGTGGTGGCGAACGCATGGAACGGGGACTTTCAACTGAATGTCTCGGCGGTGCCTGAACCCGGGAGCTACGCGTTGATGCTCGCCGGCCTTGGCCTGATGGGATTCATGGCGCGCCGCCGCAGGCAGCAACCAGGCGCAGCAGCCTGATCGCACTCACACGCCCTCCCACCGACCCCGCTGCGGCGGGGTTTTTGTTGTGCGCGGGTTTTATTTGCGATGACATTTTCTGCTGATGTGCATTAAGTCACGTAACCGAAAACATTTTGATTTCGGGCGTGCATTCCATCACAAAAAGCCGAAAGTTTTCTGATTCGTCGTGAACTCGTTCACATCATTCAGGAAGCCGCGTGCGTATAAATGTCTGCATGCGGAAAGGTAAGAAGAGCAACGGCTCGGAACACATGGCCGCCTTCACCAAGGAGATCACGATGAACGCGAAAATCAAGTCAACGGCAATTGCAGTTGCGCTCGCGGGTTTGTTCGCGGCTCAACCCGCCGCGGCGGATACGCTTACCTTTGGCGGTTTTGCGAACGGATCCGTTTCGGCCACCATCTACAACATTCCTTCGCCCGTGGGGGGAAATCCGACCCGCGTTTCGGCAGGGGGATTTTCCATGACCAACACCACGGCCGGCGGCACGTTTCAGGCGTGGTGCGTCGACATCTTCAGCTGGCTGGCCAGCTCGACGGTCTACACCCAGGTCTCCGGCGCAAGCTTCTACCCCACGAGCCCGACCAAAGTGGCTGACCTCGAGAAGCTCGCCACGCGCAATCTGCCCAGCGTCACCGGCAATGCCACGAACTCCGCGGCGTTCCAGTTGGCGGTATGGGAGATCGTGAATGAGACTTCAGGTGTCTACAGTCTGAGCAGCGGCAACTTCTACGCTGCGAGTGCGGCGAGCGCGACGGCCAACAGCATGTTGAGTGGCCTCAACTCCGCGACCACCAATACCGCGCAAGTACTCAGCGTATGGAAGGAAACCAACTATCCGACCCAGGACCTCGCCGTGTTCGCCCCGATACCCGAACCCCAGACCTACGCCATGATGCTCGCCGGCCTCGGTCTCATGGGGTTCGTCGCGCGGCGCCGCAAGCAAGCGCTGGATGCCATTGATGCGTAATCGCGTTCAGTCCGCAAGAAAATCCCGCTTCCGCGGGATCCTTGTCCAAAGCCGTAGTGACTCTTTCAACTGTTGTAACGAAAAACCGAAAGCCCAAAATGACGAAAATATCCTGGTCCGACGTCACCATCATAGTGCTGGCGATCATATTATTGTTGTGGGCACAAAGCTGGTATAACACTGCCCCGATGACTGGCGAGCGTGTCGTAGGCGCATGGAAGAGTTATTCACTTTCCAAGTTCGGGACAACCACCGCGGAATTTCGCGGCGACGGTACGTGCCGCTTTCGCGAGAGCGGGGGCGAGCAGTTTTCCTGCAAATGGAACGATCAGGGGCACGGGCAGATAAAAATAGTCGTCATCGAGCCTGGCAAAAGCGATGTTTTTTTCGCCGGCACTGTCGGGGACCGCTTGTATGTCAATGAACCTGGCCGCGAGCCTAGCTTCGTCCGCGCCGAGAGCAAATTCGCGTACGACCGGCAATTATTGGCCAAGGCAACCCGATAAGGCGCCGCGAAGCTCTACGTTGCAGATCCGTATACGCCGATCAGCGCACCCAACTTAAGGTTATTCGCGTGTCTTGATCAGGAATTTTCATCGCTCAGCACCGCACGTGACAAACCCCGCTTCGGCGGGGTTTTTCGTTCAGAGTGAAGCCGTTTGCCCTCGGGCGAACAAAGGCCATGGCGGAGAGGGCGGGATTCGAACCCGCGGTACGGCTTTCACCGTACACACGCTTTCCAGGCGTGCGACTTAAACCACTCATCCACCTCTCCGGACGCCGCGAAGCATAATCCAGAGCGTGTCGTGAGGCAACTCTCTACGTCACTCGGCAGCGCGTCCGATCACCACCGCAATCAGGGCGATCTGCGCGCCCCCTCGCCGCGCGCCATCCCCGCCCTCTGCGCTACTTCACCAAATCTCTGATCTTGTCGACGACCTCGGGATTGGCGAGCGTCGAGACGTCACCCGGATCCAGATGGTTGGAGATTGCAGCGAGCACCCGGCGCATGATCTTGCCCGAGCGCGTCTTGGGCATGTCGGGGACAATGATTATCTGGTGCGGCCTGGCGATCGCACCGATCTCGAAAACCACGGCTGCCGAAATCTTGTCCGTGATCTCCTGGGCCGCCTGCAAACCTAGTTTCAAGGAGACGTAGAGGTCGGGCACTTTGCCCTTGATCGGGTCGGCGACCGGGACGACCGCCGCCTCCACCACCTCGGGGACCAAAAGGGCCGCCGACTCGATTTCCTTGGTGCCGAGGCGATGGCCAGCCACGTTGATCACATCGTCAATGCGGCCGAGGATGCGATAGTAGCCATCCGCCGCCTGCACTGCACCGTCACCTGCCAAGTAGGGCCAGTCGCGCCAATCCTTGCTCTTCGGATTCTTGCAGTAGCGCTCATAGTACTGTTTGACGAAGCGGTCCGGGTCTTTCCAGATGGTCTGGAAGATGCCGGGCCACGGGTTGCGAATGCAGATGTTCCCCGCCCTGCCGGAGCCGGCCGGCAGCTCTTTGCCCTCGTCGTCGTAGATGACCGGATGGATACCGGGAATTGCGGGACCCGCGCTGCCGGGCTTCATCTGGTGGATAGCCGGCACCGTGCTGCAGAGGAAACCGCCGTTCTCCGTCTGCCACCAGGTATCTACGATCACCGCCTCAGTCTTTCCCACTACGTTGTAGTACCATTTCCAGACCTCGGGCTCGATCGGCTCGCCTACCGTCGTCATGTGCTTGAAGTGGTGGCTGTACTTCGTAGGCTCGTCGGGCCCGTCGCGCCGCAGGGCGCGAATTGCCGTGGGCGAGGTGTGGAAAATATTGACGCCGAGTTCCTCGGCGATGCGCCAGGGCCGTCCGGCGTCGGGATAGGTCGGCACGCCCTCGTAGACGACCGACGAGGCGCCGAGTGCAAGCGGCCCGTAAACGATGTAGGAGTGCCCCGTGATCCAGCCGATGTCAGCCATGCACCAGTAGACATCCTCGGGGTGGATGTCCTGGATGTACTTGGACGTCCACGTGACGTAGGCGAGGTAGCCCCCGATGGAGTGCTGGCAGCCCTTGGGTCGCCCCGTGGTGCCGCTCGTGTACATGAGGAAAAGCGCCGCTTCGGCCGGCATGTGCGCGGGGTCGACGCGTTCGCCACGGTGCTGCTTGAGAAGATCGTTGACGATGATATCGCGTCCCTCCACGAGCTTCGCTGGGCTCGAGTACTTGCCTGGATAGCGCTGCCAGATCAGTACCTTGTCGACCTTGTGTCCGTCCTTGGCAGCCTCGGTGACCGCGATGTCCGCTTTTTCCTTGTGGTCGAGCAGCTTGCCGGCACGGTAGTAGGCGTCCATCGTGATCAGCACGCGGCTCTCGGAATCCGAGACGCGGTCGCCGCAGGCCTTGCCGCTGAAGCCGCTGAACACTTGGGAGTGAATGACGCCGAGTCGCGCGCAAGCGAGCATCGTGATGGGCAGCTCCGCCACCATCGGCATGTGCAGCGTCACCCGGTCGCCCGCTTTGAGACCGCAGGAGTCGCGCAAGAGGGCCGCGAATTCGTTTACGCGTACGAACAGCTCTTGATACGTGATGTGCTGGACAGTCTCGTGCTCCGGCTCGGGCACGAAATGAATCGCCGTGTTATTCCTGTGCTTGGAGAGATGCCGGTCGACGCAGTTATGGCAGGCGTTGAGTTCGCCCCCGACGAACCAGCGCCAGAAGGGAGCATTACTCGTGTCGAGCGTCTTCTCCCAATACTTGTACCAGTCCAGTAGGTCACCGAATTCTTTGTAGTAATCGGGGAATTTGTCGAGGCTGAAGCGCTCGAAGATGCTCGCATCGGTCAAATTAGCCTGGGCGATGAACCTGGTCGGGGGAGCGAAATAATCCTCCTCCTGCCAGTGCACCGCGATCTGCGCCTCAGAGATATCGGCAGTCTGTTGATTCTTGTACAAGCGAGGCGATTTTTCCTCTGACATGACGGTTCCTCCTTGATATTCAACGCCGGCGACATGAAAACACTAAACAATGCTCTTGTAAAGACGCGGCGGCTTTTGTCTGGCGCGAAGGGCGGGAGACGGGCATAATGCATACAGATTTCTTATGGCGGGCCCCCCCGCATTGCATGGTAGTGAACCTGGTCAGGTCCGGAAGGAAGCAGCCAAAGCTATTCTCTGCAAGTGCCGGGGATCAGGCTCGCCTCCCATTTTCTTTTGCGATATCATCGCGATACCGGAAAAAAAGTGATTATCGTGAATAAATTCAGCTCTGTAATCGCAGCGCTGGCGTTGCTGTCGGCCAGTCCTGCAGCATTGGCGATTGACGGCATTTCTTTCGAGGTTGGCGATTCCGATTCCTCGAATTCGAGCGTCAACGCGTATCGCGTCGGCGCGCAGTGGGATTGGAACAAGAAACTCATCGAGGCGGGCAATTGGCATCTCGGCGGCTTCTGGGAGGCGAATCTCGGCTATTGGGACAACCGCAGTAACGGCAGGACCGCCAACGAACTCTTCGATATTGGCTTCACGCCCGTGTTTCGCCTCCAGCAAAACAGCATTACGGGACTGTCGCCGTACGCGGAACTGGGGGTCGGGATTCATTTCCTGTCCAGGACCTCGGTCAGCACCCAGCGCCAGTTCGGCAGCAGTTTCCAATTCGGCGACCACATTGGCGCCGGTCTGCGCTTCGGCGACCGGGGACGCTACGACATTGGCTATCGTTACCAGCATTTGTCGAATTTGGGAATCAAGCAGCCCAATCAGGGCATCAATTTTCACCAGTTGCGCCTTCAATATCATTTTTAGGCAGTGAACCAAGTTCTCGCCCGCAAGTGGCGACCCAGGATTTTTTCGGAGCTGGTCGGGCAGGAGCACGTGGTGAGGGCGCTCACCAACGCGCTCACGCAGCAGCGTCTGCATCATGCCTACCTGTTCACCGGCACGCGCGGCGTCGGAAAAACGACGCTGGCGCGCATTATCGCCAAGGCGCTCAACTGCGAAATCGGGATTACGGCGGAGCCGTGCGGCAAGTGCGCGCCGTGCGTCGAGATCGATGCGGGGCGCTTCGTCGATCTGATCGAGCTCGACGCGGCGTCCAATACCCAGGTCGACAACATGCGCGACTTGCTCGAGAACGCGCTTTATGCGCCGACCACAGGCCGCTTCAAGGTCTATATCATCGACGAAGTGCATATGCTTTCGCGTTCCGCGTTCAATGCGATGCTGAAAACGCTCGAGGAGCCGCCCGGGCACGTCAAGTTCATCCTTGCCACCACGGATCCACAGAAAATCCCCGTCACCGTGCTGTCGCGCTGCCTGCAGTTCAACCTCAAGAGAATTCCGCAACCGCAGATCAAGGCGCAGCTGAAAAAGGTGCTCGAGCTCGAGGACGTCGCGTGTGAGGACGAAGCGCTGACCCTGCTGGCGCGTGCCGCGCACGGCAGCATGCGCGACAGCCTGAGCCTGCTCGATCAGGCGATTGCGCATGGCGGCGGGCGCGTCGAGCAGCAGGCGGTGCGGGCCATGCTCGGCAGCGTCGAGCAGGAGTACTTGCACGATATCCTGTCCGCGCTGACGAAGCGTGACGGGGCGGCGATGCTTGCGGTCGCAGACCGCATGGCCGAGCGCAGCCTGTCGTTCGAGATTGCGTTGCAGGAGCTGGCGACGTTCCTGCATCGTATCGCGCTCGCGCAAATGGTGCCGGACGCGGTCGCTGCGGATGATCCGCAGCATGTTGTCATCGCGGCATTTGCCGCGGAGCTGGGCGCGGAAGAGATTCAACTGCTGTATCAGATTGCGCTGCATGGACGCCAGGACATCGGGCTTGCGCCGGATGATTATGCCGGCTTTACGATGACGCTGATGCGTATGCTCGCTTTCATGCCTGAGGGCGGCTCATTGCGCCCGGAAAGGCCCGCGGCCGCTGAGTCCAAGGCACCAGTGCGCGCGTCGCCGCCGCCGGACTCAAAAAAAAAGCCGGCTGACGGCGATTGGAACGCGCTGGTGAGCCGGTTGCCGCTGGCAGGCATGGAGCGCATGCTGGCGCATAACTGCGAGCTGGTCGCCTGGCATGACGGGGCAATCGAGCTGCGCGTGCCGCACGCCCAGCGCCATCTGGTCGAGCGCGCTTACCAGAATCGGCTCAAGCTCGCGCTCGAACAGCACCTTGGAACCGGCGTGCGACTGGAAATCAGCGTCGGCGCCGTCGGCGGCAATACGCTCGCGGCAGTCCAGGAGCGCGAAAACCAGCAGCGGCAAAGCGAGGCGGCGGCGGCGATCGACGGGGACCCGTTCGTGCGCGAGCTGATCGAGCAGCTCGACGCGCGGGTACTGTCGTCTACCATCAAACCAGTACCATAACGGAGGGCGGGAAGCATGAAAGGCAGTCTGGCGGGCCTGATGAAGCAGGCCCAGCAAATGCAGGAAAATATGAAACGCATGCAGGAACAGCTGGCGTCGATCGAGGTCGAAGGCCAATCGGGCGCCGGGATGGTCAAGGTCCTGATGACTTGCCGCCACGACGTGAAGCGCGTGACGATAGACCCGAGCCTGCTCAAGGACGACAAGGACATGCTGGAAGACCTGGTCGCGGCGGCGTTCAACGATGCCGTGCGAAGAGTTGAGGCGACGATCCAGGAAAAGATGGGCGGCATGACCTCCGGTCTTGGGTTGCCTCCGGGGTTTAAAATGCCGTTTTAAATTTTGGGAACCACGGATGAACACAGATAAACACAGATAGAAAACACGGACCTATCGGTATCTGCCTTATCCGTGTTTATCTGTGTCCATCTGTGGTTACAGGATTTGTCTGTGAAAAACCCATCCTCACTCGAAGAACTCATCGAGGCGCTGCGCTGCCTGCCGGGCGTGGGGCCCAAATCCGCGCAACGCATGGCTTATCACTTGCTGCAGCGCGACTACCCTGGCGCGGCGCGGCTCGGAACCGCATTGAACCGCGCGCTCGAGCTGATCCGGCATTGCGAGCGCTGCAATACTTTCAGCGAGGAACAGATCTGTCCGCTGTGCCGCTCGCCGCGCCGCGACGCACACCTGTTGTGCGTGGTCGAAACGCCAGGCGACATGCTGATGATGGAACAGGCCGAGTGCTACCAGGGCTTGTATTTCGTGCTGATGGGCAGGCTGTCTCCGCTGGATGGCATCGGACCCCGGGAGATCCATCTCGACCGTTTGCTCAAGCGCGCCGCGGACGGGGAGGTGCGCGAGGTCATCGTTGCGACAAATTTTACCGTTGAAGGCGAGGCGACCGCGCATTACATCGGCGAACTGCTGCTGGCACGCGGGCTCAAGGTGAGCCGCATC
>JACPTJ010000533.1 GCA_016192835.1 Betaproteobacteria bacterium | reverse complement strand
TTTTTTCGCATTGAACGTGCAGTCCACATTCCCGACCTTCCTAATTTAGAATCGAACGCGCTGTGCTCATCGATCAGGCTTGACGCCAGCCTGCTTGACCACACGCCCCCACCGGTCGAACTCGGATTTCAGCGTCGCCATGAATTCCTCCGGTGTCGTAGTGGTAGTGTCTAGCGCAACCGCCGCAAACTTCTCCTGGGTGTCGCCCGCCCGCACCGCCTTCACCACCTCGCCGTGGATGCGGGAGCGGATATCCTTTGCCATGTTTGCCGGTCCCATCACACCCAGCCAGTTAATCACTACCATGTCGTTCACGCCCGATTCTTCAAAGGTCGGTGCCTCCGGTAGCGCCATCGAGCGCCTGGTGCTCGCCACCGCCAAAGCCCGCAGCCGTCCGGCTCGTACATGGGGCACGACGCCGGGCAAGCTCGGAAAGGCGGCTTGGATCTGGTTGCCGAGCAAATCGACAACCGCGATGCCGATGCTCTTGTAAGGGACGTGCGTAAAGTTTACGCCGACCGTGAGCCTGAACAACTCGCCCGTGAGGTTCGTGATTGAGCCGCTGCCGCCGCTACCGTAGTTGTAGGTTCCCGGCTGCGCCTTGGCAAGTTCGATCAGATCCTTCAGCGTTTTCGCCCGGAAGCCGCTGTTGACCACAAGGACCTGGGGTGTCGTGGCCAGCAGCGTGATCGGATCGAAGTCGTTGATCGCGTCATAAGACATCTGGCGCATGACGTGCGGGTTGATTGCGTGGGTCGAGTCGCCAACCAGCAGCGTGTAGCCATCTGGTACGGCCTTGGCGACTATGCCCCGCCCCAGCGTTCCCGAGGCGCCAGGACGGTTGTCGATCACGAAACTTTGCCCCAGCGAGGCGGACAGCTTAGGTCCGATAATGCGGGCCACCGCATCGGAAGTACCCCCCGGGGCATAAGGGATGATCATCCGCACGGGCCGAACCGGGTAGGACTCAGCAGCGCGCGACGGCGTTGCCTGCGCAGCCGCATCGACAGCGGCAGTGAGCAAGCATCCTGACAGGACGCCCATCGAGATTGACGCTCTCACAATCGCGCGTCTGCGGAAAGTGCCACCCAATGTTGTCACGGCCATGATTATCTCCTCCAATCGAACCCACGACCCCCCTGGTTCGCAGGCCGAACCTTGCCGGTAACGGGGACCGGGACGCCGCCGAAGCGAGTACCGGTTCAACCGCTACTGCGGTTCGATCCCAGCCGCCTTCAGAAGCTTGCCCATGGGTGGTCCCTCGGCCTTCACGATCTCGAGCATGCGCTCCGGGGTGGTGTGCTCGGGAAATACGCCGAGGCTGTCGAAAAGCTCCAGGACGTCCGGCGACTTCACCAGCTGACCGAGCTCGGCATTGACCCGATCGATGACGGGCCGTGGCGTTCCCTTCGGCGCCGACACACCCCACCATTGGGTTGGAAAATGCTCCTTGATGCCGGCCTCGGCCATCGTCGGTATGCTCGGCAGTGCGGCCGAGCGCTGCCCGGTCGTCACGGCAAGCGCTCGCAATTTCCCCGCTCTTACCAGGGGTACCGACGGGACCATGTCCCCGAACTGAAGATCGGTTTGCCCCCCTACCAGGTCGATCAACGCGACCGCACCGCCCTTATAGGGAACGTGCACCATCTCGATCCCCGCGATTACCTTCAGGAATTCTCCGACCACGTGCGCGGTCGTACCGACACCGCCCGAACCGTAGTTGAGCTGACCTGGCCGCGCCTTGGCGAGCGCGATCAACTCCTTGACGTTACGCGCCGGTACGCTCGGGTGCACCACCAGGACCGGCCCGGCCGAGATGACCAACGAGATGAAGGCGAAGTCGTTCAGTGGATCGAACGGGAGCCGCTTGTAGAGGAACGGGTTGATGACCAAACCGCCCTTGGTCGTGAGCAGCAGCGTGTAGCCGTCTGCCGGCGATTTGGCGGCAATGGCGTGGCCAATGCTTCCGGCCGCACCGGGTCGATTGTCGACGACAACCTGGCGGCCGAAAGACGTCGAGAGTTTCTGCGCGATGATCCGGCACAAGACATCGGTCGAGCCACCCGGGGGGAAGGGTGCGATGAGCCGCACCGGTTTCGTCGGATAGGCATCCTGGGCCGCCGCCTGCTGGCTCAGCGCGACGGCCACTGCACAGCAAAGAACCGGAATCGCGCCGAAAAATCCACTCGACATGGCTTTCCTCCTCTGGTAATTGCCCCCGCCCCGGTCTGCCCGGGCCGGCCGTCTGGACAAGCGCATCATAGCGCGATCGGCGAAGCCGCGGCGCTCGATCCGCGCGCGCCACGGCGCCGTATAGTCGACGATCTCGTAGTTGATGTCGATATCGCCGACGCGGATGGATTTATATTGCTTGCTCATACTCCCCCTTTTTTCGCATTGAACGTGCAATCCACATGACGGCGCATATGCTCGCAACAGCGACGCGCCTGCGTGTTGACAAAACCAAGGCAATAACCCTACGATAAACATAGGGCGTCAGTAACTTTTCAAACGGCAGAGCGGATCGGACGGTGGAACACACACGGGCAGCCCGATCGGGCGTACCGAGCACCGATCCGGCATCACTGCAGCATTGCATTGGCACAGGACGCCGGCGCCGGGCGCACTGGTTTTCTATTTATCGTTATCGATCGTTGCGACCGGCCCATGTCCAACACCCGACCCGAACTGAGTGACCCCCTCTCTCCGGCAGGCCGCGCGACGGCGCGGCCGGACAAGACGCTGCCGCGCGCCCTGCGGGGAATCCTTGCTCTGCAGGATTTCGAGGAACCGGCGCGCCGCTATCTGCCGCGGCCGATGTACGGCTACGTTTCGGGCGGCGCCGAAACGAACGCTTCGCTGCGTGCAAACCGCGCCGCATTCGACGATCTTGCTTTCGTGCCGCGGACATTGGTGAATGTTGCCGCGCGCACGCAGAAGACCACGCTCTTCGGCCGCACTTACGATGCACCCTTCGGCTTTGCACCAATGGGCGGAACCTCGATGGCGGCGTATGAGGGCGATCTCGTGCTCGCCCGCGCCGCGGCGGAAGCCAACATTCCGATGCTCATGAGCGGCGGTTCGCTGACGCGCCTCGAAGACGTTGCGGCGGTGGGACGCACGGCGTGGTTCCAGGCCTACCTTCCCGGCGAAAACGACCGTATCACGCAGCTCGTCGACCGGGTCGCGCGCGCCGGCTTCGAGACGCTCTGCCTCACCGTCGATGTGCCGGTCGGGGCAAACCGCGAGAACAACGTGCGCAGCGGCTTCAACCTCCCGCTGCGGCCCACGCTGCGCCTCGCGTGGGACAGCCTGCTGCGGCCGCGCTGGCTCGTGGGCATGTTCTTGCGCACCCTCATAACCCATGGCATGCCGCACTTCGAGAACAGAGGCGCTAGAGTTCCACTGATCACCAGAACCGGGACGCGCGACGTGGGTCTCTCAGATGAGCTCTCATGGTCGCATCTCGAGCTGATGCGGCGCCTGTGGCAGGGACGGCTGGTGCTGAAAGGAATACTCAGCAAGGAGGACGCACGCATCGCACGCGAGAGCGGCGTCGACGGAATCATCGTGTCGAATCACGGCGGGCGCCAGCTCGACGGCGCGACGGCACCCTTGCGTGTGCTGCCCGGGATCGCGGCGCACGCGGGCGGGATGACCGTCATGATGGACAGCGGCATCCGCCGCGGCACCGACGTGCTGAAGGCGCTGGCGCTCGGCGCGCAGTTTGTGTTTGTCGGCCGGCCGTTCCTCTACGCGGCCGCGATCGGCGGCGCAGCCGGCGTGCGCCACGCCATCAAGCTGCTGCACGACGAAGTCGACCGCGACATGGCGCTGCTCGGCATCACGACGCTCGCTGAAATGCGGCGGGAGCGCTTGATCGATACGCGCAGCTTCGACGGTTTCGGCAAATCGTGAGCAGTGAGATCAAAGTTAAGGACATCTGATTAGGTCCGTCATTCCGGACAAGCTCGTCATCCCGGCATCAATCCTTGTCCGGTCGGCGATGTAAACAGGCGGCGAGGAGCGGGATCATGACCGAGTCGAAGCATTCGAAGTTTCTTCTGTTGGCCGCAGCGGTGTGCTCCACCACCGCAGTTTTCGCTGCCTCTATTCCCGGCTATCCCACCCGCCCTATCCGGCTAGTGGTGCCCTTCGCGCCGGGCGGGAGCGGGGACGCGATCGCCCGCATCATCGCCCCAAAGCTCACTGAAGCGATGGGTCAGCAATGGGTGGTCGACAACCGGGGTGGCGCTGCCGGCAACATTGCCGCGGAAACCGTGGCTCGTGCGGCGCCCGACGGTCACACCGTGTTCCTCGGCTTGAGCACGGTCGTGACGGCTAATCCGGCTCTCTACAAGCTTTCCTTCAGCATGGAGAAAGACCTGCAGGCCGTTACGATGCTCACGATCTCGCAGTACATCCTGGTGCTGAATCCGAGCGTGCGGGCCGACAGCGTGAAGGAACTCATCGCGCTGGCGAAGCAGAGGCCGCGCTCACTCAACTATTCCTCCGGCGGAGTCGGTTCGCCGTTGCATCTTGCAGCCGAGCTTTTTCAAAAGCGCGCGGGTATCGAGATGGTTCACATCCCATACAAAGGCGGCGGTGCTTCCGCGGCCGCCGTGGTCGCGGGCGAAACGCAATTTGGTGTTTCCAGCATTGCGTCGTCGATGCAGCTGGTGAAAGCGGGCAGGCTCAAGGCGATCGCAACGACCGGCTTGCAGCGTTCGCAAGTTGCGCCCGACCTGCCGACGCTGGTCGAGTCTGGTTTTCCCGGACTCGAGGTGAGTTCATGGTATGGGTTGCTCGTGCCCTCCGGCACTTCCACCTCGATTGTTCAGCGTATCCGCAATGAGGCTGTCAACGCGGTCCAGGCGCCGGACGTGCACCAGGCGCTGGCGAGGCAGGGACTGCAGGTCGTAACCAGCACCCCGCAGGAGTTAGCAGCTCGCATCAGGTCGGACACCAAGACGTGGGCGGAGGTAATCAAGTCGGCCGGAATCAAGGCTGAGTAAGATGCGAACGACTTGCAGGTTACC
>JACPTJ010000532.1 GCA_016192835.1 Betaproteobacteria bacterium | reverse complement strand
GCGGCGTGGGTGATGCGCGAAATGCAGTCGCCCGACGGCGGCTACTACTCGTCGCTCGATGCCGACTCCGAACATGAAGAAGGCAAGTTCTACGTGTGGACGCGGGATGAGGTGCAAGCGGCGTTGAGCACCGACGAGTACGCGGTGGTCGCGCCGCACTACGGTCTCGACGCGCCGCCGAACTTTGAAAACCAGTACTGGCACCTGCGAGTGATGAAACCGTTCGCGTATCTGGCTCAGCGTCTCGAGCTCGCGCCGCAACACGTGCAATCGTTGCTCGAGTCGGCGCGCGCCAAACTGCTGGCGGTGCGTGAGCAACGCACGCGTCCGGGCCGCGACGAGAAAATCCTGGTGAGCTGGAACGCGTTGATGGTGAAAAGCATGGCGCGCGCGGCGCGCGTATTCGATCAGCCGGAGTGGCTCGCTTCGGCGCGCGCGGCGACGGAGTTCATCCGCGCTACGCTGTGGCGCGCGGAGGACGAACGCACGGGGGCGCGTAAGCGCCTGCTTGCGACTTGCAGGGATGGCGAGGCGCATCTCAACGCTTATCTCGACGATTACGCGTTTCTGCTCGATGCCCTGCTCGAACTCGTGCAAAGCGACTTGCGTCCGGCAGACCTTGGCTGGGCGCGCGAGCTCGCCGAGGTGCTGCTCGCCCAGTTCGAGGATCGCGAACACGGCGGGTTCTTTTTCGTGAGCCACGACCACGAGCGGCTGATACTGCGCCCCAAAACCGGCCACGACACCGCGACTCCGTCGGGCAACGGCGTCGCCGCGTTTGCGCTGCAGCGGCTCGGCCACGTGCTCGGCGAACCGCGTTATCTCGAGGCTGCGGCGCGCGCGCTGCAGGCATTCAAGCCGATGCTCGAACGCCAGGCAAGCGCCCACACGGGTCTTTGCCTCGCGCTCGAGGAACAGCTCGCGCCGCCCGCGGTCGTGATCCTGCGCGGCGGCGAAGTTGCGGCGTGGCAGCGCGAACTCGCCGCGCGTTATCTGCCGCAAACGATGGTGTTGGCGATTCCGGCGGGAATCGGCGAGCTGCCGCCGCTGCTCGATAAGCCCCCGGGCGGCAAGGTCAACGCGTGGGTATGCCAAGGCGTTAAGTGCCTACCGCCGATCACCGAACTCGCCGAACTGGTTGCCGTTCTGACCGAACCCGCGGCGTAAATGGCTAAGTAGCAGCGGATTTGCTATGATGCCAGCGGTTTGTTTACACACTCGAAAGGGACAGGAAATGAAGGCGTTCTACATCGGTTTACTCACCGCTGCGAGCTTGCTTGCCGCCGGCAACGCGGCAGCGGCGCAGGCCAAAGGCGACGAGATTTACAAGAAGACGTGCGGCGTGTGCCACGACCAGGGCATCGCCGGCGCGCCCAAGCTCGGCGACAAGGCCAAGTGGGCCCCGCTCATCAAAAAAGGCAAGGAAGCGCTTTATACGGTCAGCATCAAAGGCAAGCCCGGCACCGGCATGGTGGCCAAGGGCGGCAACGCGAGCCTGTCGGATGCTGACGTCAAAGCGGCGGTTGACTTCATGGTGGATAAGTCCAAGTAATCAATCGCTCGACAAAATCGGGCGCAGCGCGAAGCTGCGCCTTTTTTGTTGCCTGCCCGCGGCGCGAAATTGACAACCCGCGAACGGCTCAGGATAATGATTTCCTGTGCCGCAACAATAATTTATATCATGTGGGGAATGCCATGAATCGAACTCGTTCCTTAGCCATGGGGTTGTTCCTGGTGGCCGCGTTGTTGATGCAGGGTTGCGGCAAGGAAGAGCCGCCGAAGCCGGCGCCCAAGGCCGAAGCTCCTCCGCCTGCTCCACCCACAGTCGTCAAGATCGGACTGGGAGCTCCTATTACCGGCCCGCAGGCGCACATCGGCATCGATATCCGCAATGGCACGCAGCTTGCCGTGGACGACATCAACGCCGCCGGTCTCACCATCGACGGCAAGAAGATCACGCTCGAACTCGTCGCCGAGGACGACGAAGCCAATCCGACCAAAGCCACGACCGTGGCGCAAAAACTGGTCGACTCGAAAGTCGTCGCAGTGGTCGGCCACTTCAATTCGGGCGCGTCGATCCCCGCTTCGAAGATCTATTCCGACGCCGGGATCCCGCAGATCTCGCCGTCGTCGACCAACCCCAAATACACGCAACAAGGCTTCAAGACCACCTTCCGTGTCGTCGCCAACGACGATCAGCAGGGACCGGTCGGCGCCAAGTTCGCGCTGGGGAAGCTCAAACCGAAAACCATTGCCGTCATCGACGACAGTACCGCCTACGGCCAGGGCCTCGCCGACACCTTCGAAGCCACCGCCAAAGCCGGCGGCGCGAAAATCGTGGCGCGCGAGCACACCACCGATAGGGACACCGACTTCAAGGCGATCCTGACCAAAATCAAGGGCAGGAAGCCCGATCTGGTTTTCTTCGGCGGCATCGACCCGCAGGCTGGACCGATGGCGAAACAAATGGCCGAGCTCGGCATCAAGGCCAAATTCATGGGCGGCGACGGCATCCAGACGCCGAACTTCATCAAGCTCGCCGGCAACGCGGGCGAAGGGACGATGGCGTCGATGCCGGGGCTGCCGAAAGACCAGATGCCGGGCGGCGCCAAGTTCCTGGAGAAGTTCAAAGCCAGGTTCAACGCCGAAGTCCAGCTGTTCGCGCCGATGGGCTATGACGCGGTGTTCGTGTTCGTCGAAGCGATGAAGCGCGCCAACTCGACCGACCCCGCCAGGTTCCTGCCCGAAATCGGCAAGACCGATTACCAGGGCGTGATCGGGCCGATCGCGTTCGACGATAAAGGCGACCTCAAGAATGGGCCGATCACGATTTACGTGGTCAAAGATGGCAAGTGGGATACGCTCGAAGTGGTGACGCCGGGCGGCCCGCCCGCGGCGGTGCCGGCGGAGCCCGCCAAGAAGTAATGGCCGCATAACTCACGTAACCCCCGCAAAAACGGCACCTCCAGGTGCCGTTTTTGCGTACGATATGCTGTGAATGGCCTAAGGGCGTCGCATGGATATTTTCCTGCAGCAGATCATCAACGGCCTGGTGCTGGGCAGTATCTACGCGCTGGTCGCGCTCGGCTACACCATGGTCTACGGCATCCTCGGGCTGATCAATTTCGCGCACGGCGACATCGTGATGGTCGGCGCGCTGACCGCGCTGAGCGTGATTGCGGGGCTCGCTGGCGGCGCGGTGCCGGCACCGCTGATTTTGGGGCTGGCATTGTTCGCCGCGATGCTGGTGTGCGTGGCGCTCGGCGTCAGCATTGAGCGCGTCGCTTACCGCCCGTTGCGGCGTGCGCCGCGTCTGGCGCCGCTGATCACCGCGATCGGCGTCTCGATCCTGCTCCAATACACGGCGGCGCTGATCTGGAGCAAGCAGTACATCGCGCTGCCCGAGATCATCCACCCCACGCAATTCACGCTCGCGGGTGCGAGCTTCACCGACCTGCAACTGTTCATTTTTTTGCTCGCCTGCGGCGTGATGGCGGGACTGTTGTGGTTCCTCAAGCACACGCGCCTCGGCAAAGCGATGCGCGCGAGCGAGCAAAGCCCGGACGTCGCCGGTCTGATGGGCATCGACGTCAACCGCGTCATCGCGTTCACTTTCCTGGTCGGCTCGGCCCTCGGTGCGGTCGCCGGCCTGATGGTGGTGCTTTATTACGGCATCGGCCATTACTTCATGGGCTACATGCTCGGCCTCAAGGCGTTTACCGCGGCGGTGCTCGGCGGCATCGGCAAAGTCAACGGCGCGGTGCTCGGCGGCCTGCTGCTCGGCCTGATCGAAAGCCTTGCCTCGGGTTATATCGGGGACCTGACCGGCGGCGTGCTCGGCAGCAACTACCGCGATATTTTTGCGTTCCTGGTGCTGGTCGTGGTGCTGGTGTTCCGGCCGTCGGGGCTGATCGGCGAGCGCGCCGCGGATAGAGCGTAGGGCACCACGATGGCCACGACCCTCCAACGTCATCCGGCCGCGAAGTGGCTCGGCATCGTGCTCATCGCCGTTGCGCTCGTGGTGCTGCCGTTCGCGGTCGATGCGACGCTCGGCCGCGCCTGGGTGCGCATCATCGACGTCGCGCTGCTCTTCATCATGCTCGCGCTGGGGCTGAACATCGTGGTGGGTTACGCCGGCCTGCTCGATCTCGGTTACGTCGCGTTCTTCGCGGTCGGCGCCTACGCCTATGCGCTGCTGGCGTCGCCGCAGTTCGACATTCACACCTCGTTTCTGCTGCTGCTGCCGCTGGGCGCCCTCGTCACCGCAATGTTCGGCGTGCTGCTCGGCGCGCCGACACTCAAGCTGCGCGGCGACTATCTCGCGATCGTGACCCTCGGTTTCGGCGAAATCATCCGCATTTTCCTGAACAACCTCAACCGCCCGTTCAACATCACCAACGGCCCGCAGGGCATCACGCTGATCGACCCGCTTGAGATCGGCGGCGTGGCGTTGAGCAAGACCTATGTCATCGGCGGCATCACTCTGGCTCCGGTGCACAGCTATTACTTCGTGTTCCTGCTGTGCGCGCTGCTGATCGTCGTCGTCTCGCTGCGGCTCGAGGATTCGCGCATCGGCCGCGCCTGGATCGCGATCCGCGAGGATGAGGCCGCGGCCCGCGCGATGGGAATCAACACGCGCAACATCAAACTGCTGGCGTTCGCGATGGGCGCGACCTTCGGCGGCGTCTCGGGCGGGCTGTTCGCGGCGTTCCCGGGTTTCGTCAGCCCCGAAAGCTTCACGCTGCCCGATTCCATCATGATCCTATGCATGGTGGTGCT
>JACPTJ010000082.1 GCA_016192835.1 Betaproteobacteria bacterium | reverse complement strand
TTGCAGGCGTCCGTAGGGATGCGGGATCGCCATCGCGCCCTTGATACTGTGCGCGACCGCCTCGCACGCGGCATTCGACAGGTCGTCGAGCGGAAGAATAATGACGTGGTTGCGCACGCCAACGCGGCCGTTCTCGCGGCGATAGCCCCAGACAGTGGTTTTGCTTGAAATCATGCTGTCTCCTGTTCGCCTACCAACGCTTCGTCTTGATGTTATGCACGTGGGCGTGCGAGCCGGCCTTGATGTCGGCGGTTGCAAGGCCGATATCGTGCCCGTACTTGATGACCGTGTCGCCGTTCTTGATGTCCTTCAACGCGAGCTTGTGGCCGATCGGGATGTCCTGCCGTGCCTTGAGCGGGATGGTGCGGTCTTCGTCCATGATCCAGCCGGTCAGGTCCTGCCCGGCCTTCACGCCCTCGACCACGACCACCGCAACGGTATCCTGCGGGTCGTGCAATACGAAATGAATCATGCGAACTCCTGGTCTCGATAAATGCAAATCGCCTCGTGCGGGGCGACTGGGAATGCTACTGTGGTCCGGTGATATTACACGCCGCTGCGCAGTCGGGCAATGCCGGCCGCGTTTTACAGCCGTGCCCAACTCCACTGCGTAGGGCGCAGATTTATCGCGCCGAATGGTTGCCGCCAGGTTGACGGCGCGCTGAAGCCGCGCCCAGTTTCTGAAGCTCGCGGCGGATCAACTCCAGCTTCTCCGGATCCTTGACGTTTTTCCGCAGCCAGTTGAGCTGGGCGCGTGCATCGTCTTTCAGTCCGGCGCGGCCAAGGTTCGCGGCGGCGGCAAGCCGCGCGTCGACTGCCAGGGCGTCCGTCGCACGGCTGTCGATCAACAGCGCCGCTTCCAGCAGGTAATCCGCCGCGCGCTGAAAATCGTTATTGGCTTCGGCGATCCGGCCTCGCCCGAACAGGATCTCGCGCCGCAGCGGCGCATCGGCGAGCGGCAGCAGCGCGCGATACAACTCGTCAGCAGTCTTGGCATGCCCGGCATCCTGCAACTCCTGCACTGATGCGACGGCACGTTGCATGATCCCGGCCGGTAACGCTTTGCTGCCCGCAGCCAGCGCGCGCAGCACAGCGGCGCCGGGATCGGCGGCGCCGGCGCGCACCAGCGCTTGCGCAAGCCGGATGCGCCATTCGTCGGGGTCGAGCGTCGGCGGCGTGGCTAGCCCCTGCCAATAGCGCGCCGCGGTGAGCGGCTGATTGTTTTCCAGTGCCATGCTGCCGAGCAGGTAGCGCGCCTGCGGGTCGAGCTGCGCGACCGGAAAACGCGCCGCGTCACTGAAGAGACGAATCGCGGTCAAGCCCAGCTTGCCCTGCTGCAACGAGAATGCCAGCTGAAGCTGCGCGTTGCGGCGCGTATCGCTGAATTTGCTTTGCTGCGCGAGGTAGGCAAAAAACGCCCGTGCCACGGCGGGGCTGGCGGCCGCACGCCGTGACGCATAATCCGCCCATTTCGCGTCGTCCCCCACCAGCAGCTGATTCTGGTTGGCGGCGTCCTGCGCCGCAGCCGCATAGGACTGCCACAGCTCGGCGACAAGCGCGGCCAGACGCTCAGGCGGTTTGTCGCCGGCGAGCTGCAGCAGGTTCTCGAGCGCCTCGACGAGCAGCGTACGGTCTTTCTGGAGTGTCGCCGCATGCTGCAGCACGACCCACCAGGCAGCGCCGTTACCCGTCCTGGCGAGCGCTGCACGCGCCTGGGCAATCGCCGCCTCGGGCGCGATCAGGCTCGTTTTCAGGCGCAGCTGCAGTTTCAGCGGGCTCGCATCGTCGAGCTGCGATAACCAGTTGACCGCTTCTTTCTCCATTCCCGCCGCGAGCAGCGCCTCGACAAAGCGCGCAGCCGTGTCGCGATCCACCGGCTTGAAATCCTGCTGGTAGCGCAGCATCAGCGCATAAGCGTCCTGCGGCTTGTGCTCGGCGAGATAGCTCTCGATCACCAGCAACCGCGCCTGGCGCAACTCATCCGCGGCGGGTTCCTGGCGCCAGATCAGGCGGGCGAGAAAGTCGCGTGCGGTGGCGCCCTGCGCAACCGCGACCGCGGCGCGCGCGCCCTGCAGCAGACAGGTGCGCGCAGTTTTTTCCGCTACGGAGGCAGGCAACGCCGCAACGCGCTGCGCCAGTTCCTGATGGCGGCTTAGCCGATACATCAACTCGCAGCGTAATTGTTCCCAGTCACCCCAGCGCGGCGCAGCGGCAGTTGCGGGCTGCAGCTGCGCGATGCGCGTCAACGCCGTTTGCAGCGCTCCCGACGCCGCAAACCGCTGCGTGATCTCGAACGCGTCGGGCGAGCCCTGCGCCGCGGCACCGCAGGACGCCAGCAAAGCGAAAACGGCAAGGGCACGCATCACATTATTGTAGGGGTGAAAAGCGCTGAATCCAAAGCGCGCCAGACAAAAAAGGCGGCTTGCGCCGCCTTTTTATGTTTGGATACGGGCGAAGAACTATTTTGCGTCCGCCTGCGGTTCTTTTTCGACCGGCGGCAGCACGTCATCCGCGCTGATTTCAAGACGTTCCTTGATGCGCGCGGCCTTGCCCGACAGCTTGCGCAGATAATAGAGCTTCGCGCGGTTGACGTCGCCGCGGCGCTTCACCTCGATCGATGCGATCAGCGGCGAATGGGTCTGGAAGGTGCGCTCGACACCCTCGCCCGAGGAAATCTTGCGCACGATGAACGCGGAATTGAGCCCGCGGTTGCGCTTGGCGATCACCATGCCTTCGTAGGCCTGAACGCGCTTGCGGTCGCCTTCAACCACGTTGACGTTCACCACCACCGTGTCGCCGGTCTTGAAATCGGGAATGCTTTTCCCGAGGCGCGCGACTTCTTCGGCTTCGAGTTTCTGTATCAGGTCCATATTCACGCTCCATTTTCTACAATTTCGAAACCGAACGACAGTCCGGTTTCGCTCGACGCTCCCCTCGCCTCTCCGGGAGAGGGGTTGGGGGTGACGGATCGAGCGATGTAACCAAGTTACGTTTAGCTCGATAGCTCTTGCTTGAATTCCTCGAGCAGCTTGCGCTCGTCATCCGACAGCGTGCGTTGCCGCAACAAATCCGGCCGCCGCTGCCAGGTCCTGCCCAGCGCCTGCTTGAGCCGCCAGCGGCTGATCTCCGCATGGTTGCCCGACAGCAGCACCGGTGGCACCGGCTCACCTTCGTACACCTCGGGCCGCGTGTAGTGCGGGCAATCGAGCAGCCCGTTCACAAACGAGTCCTGGCTCGCCGACTCCGCATCTCCAAGCACGCCCGGCAACTGGCGCACTATGCTGTCGATCACTACCATCGCCGCAAGTTCCCCGCCCGAAAGCACGTAATCCCCGATCGAGATTTCGGTATCGACTTCACGCGCAATCACGCGCTCATCGACGCCTTCGTAGCGCCCGGCGAGCAGCACCACGCCCCGCTCTGCCGCCAGTCCCATCACCAGCGAGTGTTTCAGCAGCCGCCCCTGCGGCGTCAGGTGAATCACGCGCGGCTCATTCACGCCCGCGCTCTTCTGGCGCTGCTTCGCCGCAGCCACCGCCTTACCGAGCGGCTCAGGCATCATCACCATCCCCGGGCCGCCGCCGTACGGCCGGTCATCGACCGTGCGGTAGGCGTTATGCGCGAAATCGCGCGGGTTCCACGCTACCAGCTGATAAAACCCTTTTTCCCGGGCCCGTCCGGTCACACCGCTTGCCGTGACCGCATCGAACATCTGCGGAAATAACGTTATTACATCAAACTGAAGCATCAGAAATCCCTGCCCCAGTCCACGCTGATCACACCCGCCGCAAGATCGACCTGCCTGATCGCCCCGGCGATGAACGGAATCAGCGTTTCGCGCTCATTGCCATTGCCGCCCGCCACGACCAGCACATCGTTGGCGCCGGTTTGCATGACCCGGACCACGCGCCCGAATTCATGTGCGTCTCTATTCACCACTCTGAGGCCGATCAGATCGGCCCAGTAAAATTCGCCTTCCGCGGCCCCCGGCAATTGTTCGCGCGGCACTGCAACTTCCAATCCCTTCAACGCCACCGCGGCTTCGCGCTCCTCGATACCGGCGAGTTGCGCTACCAGCGTATTGCCGTGGACTTTGGCCGCGGCAACCCGCATTTCACGCCAGTCGCCGTCGTGCCCCAGCCACCACACCGGGTAATCAAGCAGATTCCCCAGTTGCGCGGTCAGGGCGTATATCTTGACCCAGCCCTTGACACCAAATGGAGCGGTCACCCGCCCCATCACTACCATGCGCTCAGGCGGCTTTCGGTGCGCCGAACTGCTTGACGAGACGCGCCGCAGTGTCGCTGATTTGCGCACCCTTGCTCTGCCAGTAGGTAAGGCGCTCGGCCTGAAGGCGGAACTTTTCCTGGCCTTCCGTCGCTTTGGGGTTGTAAAAGCCGATGCGTTCGATGAAGCGGCCGTCGCGCGCGCGCTTCGAGTCCGCGACCACCAGATTAAAAAACGGACGCTTTTTGGCGCCGCCGCGTGCCAGTCTGATCACAACCATGGAAAGCCTGCCCCGAAAATGCGGAAAGGGCGTGATTTTACGCTAGTTTTTGGCTGTAGTGCAAGCGTGATAGTGGGCAGAGATCAGCCTTCCGCAGCCAGCCTTGCGGCGCGGCGAGGCCGCGCCTGCGTCACGTTTATGGCTGACAGCTACACGCTAATACTGGAACGGGTTGAGCAGTTTGGCGCCGGTACCCGCGAAGTGTTTCTCGTTGCGGGTCACCAAGGTCAGATCGTGGATGAGCGCGGTTGCCGCGATTTGCTTGTCCAGGGCATTCTCCGGATGGGGCACGCGCAAACGGCCCCAGACTTGTGCGGCGGCGTCATCCAGCGGCAGGATGTTGTCGTGGTATTCGCTCAAGATCAGCGTCAGCCAGGTATCCAGGAGTTTCGCTTGCGCGGCGTCGCCGCGGTGGCGAATCAACTCAACACCCCGCCTGAGTTCGCCGACCGTGACCGCGGAGAGGTACAACGCGGTATCGTCCTTGGCGGCTTGACGGAAAAATTGCGCGACGCCCTTGTTCGCCTTGCTGCGCTTCCGGACTTCGCTGATTACGTCGGTATCAACCAAATACACCCGGCGCCTCGCTGGTGTCGTTCACCCGCGCGAAATCCCCGTCCTCCCCGACATTCGGCATGGCGGCGAGCACGTCGGCGAAGCTGCGCTTCCTGGGACGGCGCAGAGAGGCGGCCAGAATCTCACGGTGCTCAGCCTCGGCGCTGCGGCCATGGAGCGCTGCGCGCTCGCGCAGCGCTTGGACTAACGCGTCATCAATACCACGTACCAGTAAATTTGCCATCGCTTTAAATAACACCGAGTCATGAATGCTATCAATGATAGCGCCTGGGTGGCTGGAATGCAAATGCTACGATGCTGGACTTGATCCCTTACTCCCGGCCTTTCGATCTTGCTTCCGTTTGCGCTGCAGGTCGTCAGCTTCGATCAACTGTTCCAGAGAGCGCACGTGCTCTGGTTCTGAGTGGCCGAAGCTCTTGCGATAACACTGCGCGATAAACTCCTGGAGCGGAACCTTCCACGGTTCCTGCTTCTCGTTGGCCAAGGACCCGAATTTCTTCGGATTCATTCCCAGTTCGCGAGCCATCTGGATATGCGCGTGGCTCAATTTGAAGCGCCGTCTTGCTTCAATCCACGGTTGCAGCTTCGTGGGGATGCGTTTCATGTTGCTGCAGTAGCCTTCCCGGGGCAAATCATGGCGGTTCCCACGTGGGGTCAATTTACAAGTTCAGCGGGCGCAGCGCGAGGTTAGCCGTCACGCCACTTCTCCGCCGTGAGTTGCTGAAGGGCGGCATAGTACGGCGCAAGAGGATCCGGCGCAGCGCTTTCCGTATGGAGCAGATCGTATATGTGTTCGGCAAGGACTGAACCGATAGCATGGATGGCCTCATGTCGCGTGAGGCCGTCGTCCATCAAACGGTCTAGTGTCGAGCGCACAATGGTTTGATCGTCGAGTGCGAGCTGATTTTCGACAATGACGTAGATCGTGGCATGAAGGTGTCGAGCGCTTTTGGGCAGGCGGATTCGAGCATCTCGATGGTACTCTTCGACGTGGAGCACTCGTTCGCCCTCATCAAGAGCAAGCCACTCTTGCGGTGCAGGAGCTATTTCGGGATCGTAATGGTCCATTGCCAATGGCGCGTCTGTGGTGGCCAACGTTCACGTTGACGGCGCGCGCCGCTTTTGCGCATCGCCGTCGAAGTCGACCGCCGAAAAACGGTGTCGAACATTGCTATTCTGCGCCGACCCTTGTCAGCCTTCAATCCGACCAATTCGTCATTGGGGCATGGCACACTTTCCATGAACCCATGTCTTATGCATTTGTTTTTAAAGACTTCAGGGGTTCAAGGTCCGTGTGCAGTTTCGACCGAAACAGGCGGCTATTGATGATCGCAAAAGTACCTGCCACCCATGAATAACTGCATTGGCGAATGCCCCACCCTCACCCCGCGCCCGCGGAGGGCGGAACAGGCTCCATCGGCTTGCCGATGGATGTGACCCCGCAGCGGGATGCTGAGCGCCGGATATTCGCGTGCTATTGTGCGCCTTCACGGTCGCATCCCGTAAACGGGTCCCTGCTCCACGCTCCGGCGCACCTCTCCCGCCCAGGCGGGAGAGGGGGTGTTCCCTCGCTGCGCTGGCTCTCCCCCGTGATCGGGGATGAGGGGATTCGCTTCCACCGTAGATTCATCGCGCCGAATAGTTACCGCCGGGTTGATGGCGCGCTGAAGCTGCGCCCTACGAGAGCTTGGCTAG
>JACPTJ010000531.1 GCA_016192835.1 Betaproteobacteria bacterium | reverse complement strand
TCCGCGATAGCCGCGCAACGCGTCAAACCCGAGTCGTGGTCGTCAGAACGTATAGCCCGCGCCGATGAGAAGCACGTCCGTATCCCGATGGTAATCGGTGAGTACGCGGTCCCAGGTTACCCGCGCATGCCATTGCGGCGTGAAGCGATAGCGTGCGCTCAGCGAGACCATGCCCGCGAAGCGCTCACTTTCATCTGCCTGCCCCGCATTCGGGCGGTCGACCGCCAGGTACGGACCTAAGCCAATCCCGAAGCTGATCCGATCGTCCAGTGCCCATTGCGTGAGCCAGCCTTGCCCCGTGATTCCTTTCCGGCGCAGGAGGTGCCCGTCGCCTTCCCTCAGAAATCCCACGGTCCATTCAACGTGGCGGGAAAACGCCCGCCGGTATTCGATGCCGGCCGCCACGCCAAGTTCGGATTCAAAGCTGTTGACGATCGTCTGTCCGGCAAAGACCGTGACCTCGTTCGGCCGGGGGACCGTGTATAAAGCAGTAGCGGCTGAGCGAGCAGGTGCCCCATCGAGCTGATAGCCTATGCCGAGGAGTACCATATTGGCATCAAATTGCTTGCGCGCGTCAACACGATTGAGCCGCAATTGAAGCGACCAGCGGTCGGCGACCTGCATAACCGCGGCGAGGCTATAGATGAGGCCGAGCCCGTGATCATTCGCGTAATCCGCCTGACCCCGGCGAGTGGTGTCGAAATAGTAATAGGGCCCCACACCCGCGGCCAACGTGAGCCGCCCGCCCAGTGGCGATGTGCGGGCCCAGGCCTGCATGCCGAAGCCGTCACGGCGTTGGTCGCTGTGGTGTCCTTCGTTGAGGTAGAGCAGGCTGAGACCGAAATGTGGCGCCACCTGCTCCACATACTCGAGCCCCCATGCATGGGATTTGTCATGGGTGGCGTCCCGTATTTCCGTCCGGCCGGCATACAAGCCGAGCATTTGTGCGGCGACGGGCCGGTACGAGACCAAAACGACGAGCGCAAACATTGCGAGGCAGCAGGCGTGGCGCATCGGGTGCGGACCGGTCACGTAATGGCAAATACTACACCTCCCCGCCCCGCTCAGACTCATTCTTATATTAGAAACTACGACCGATGTCCCGGATACGGACCGGCATGCAACAATGACGCTCATGGACGGATCATCGAGCCTGGTCGTGCTCTTCGCAAGCAGCTTTCTCGCGGCAACCCTGCTGCCGGGAGGCTCCGAAGCCGTGCTCTTCGGCGCGCTCAAGCTCGACCCGCAGCAATACTGGCCGGCGCTCGCGGTGGCGACGCTCGGCAATACGCTCGGCGGAATGTCGTCGTACCTGATCGGCCGCATCGTGCCGCAACGCGGGCAAATCAAGGGTCTGGACTGGATCAAACGTTACGGCAGCCCGGCGCTGTTGCTCGCGTGGGTGCCGGTTTTAGGCGATCCGCTGTGCGTCGCCGCCGGCTGGCTGCGCGTCAATCCATGGCTGTCCGCATTGTTCATGGCGCTCGGTAAATTTGCGCGCTACCTGGTGATTGCCGCTGTCGCTGCGTGACAATAATGTGGTTCGTGGTTCGTGAAAGAATTCGAAAATCGTAACGAACGTAGGGTGCGCTTGCGCACCGGCGAAGGCATCAAGGTTGGTGCGCTCCGCTTCGCGGAGCACACCCTACGTTGCCGCGTTGCAGTAAAATGATCCGCTTTTGGCGCCATCCCTGCCATGACCGCCCGGCTGCGGGAAATTCCCTATAACTACACGTCGTTTTCCGATCGCGAGATCGTGATCCGGCTGCTCGGCCCGTCGCTGTGGGACCTCCTTAACGAGTTGCGCAGCCAGCGCCGCACCGGCCGCTCGGCGCGCATGCTGTACGAAGTGCTCGGCGACATCTGGGTGGTGTCGCGCAATCCGTATCTGCAGGACGACCTGCTCGCCAACCGCAAGCGGCGCGCGGCGTTTATCGAGTCGATGCGGCATCGGCTTGCCGAAATCGCGGCGCGCCGCCAGAACCGCGACGACAACGTGAGCGCGCTGCTCGCGGCGGCGCATGCCGCGGTCGACGCGTTCGACGCCGAGTTCGACGCGACGCTCGCGCTGCGGCGCAAGACCGTCCAGCGCCTCGCACGCATCACGCGCCGCGACAATGTTCAATTCGACGGCCTGGCACGCGTGTCGCACGTGACTGATGCCACCGACTGGCGCGTCGAGTATCCATTCGTCGTGATCAATCCCAATACGCAGCAGGAAGTCGCCGCCGTGGTCGCAGCGTGCATCGAACTCGGCCTGACCATCATTCCGCGCGGCGGCGGCACCGGCTACACCGGCGGCGCGATTCCGCTCACCCGGCACTCGGCGGTAATCAACACCGAAAAGCTCGACACCTTGAGTGCGATCGAGCAGCGGCAGCTGCCCGGCGTCGACCGGCCGGTATCCGTCGTGCGCTGCGGCGCCGGCGTGGTGACCCGGCGCGCGATGGAAGCCGCCGAAGCGGCCGGTTTCGTGTTCGCGTGCGACCCGACTTCGGCCGATGCCTCCTCGATCGGCGGCAACGTCGCAATGAACGCCGGCGGCAAGAAGGCGGTGCTGTGGGGCACCGCGCTTGACAATCTCGTGTCGTGGTGCATGGTCACGCCGGATGCCCAATGGATGCAAATCGAGCGCCTCGAGCACAATCTGGGCAAGATCCACGCTGCGCCGCTTGCGCGCTTCCGCATCACGCGCTTCGCCCCCGACGGCAAAACGCCGCGCGGCGAACCGGAAATGCTCGAAATCGAAGGCGGCAAATTCCGCAAGCCCGGGCTCGGCAAGGATGTCACCGACAAATTCCTGTCCGGCCTGCCGGGCATCCAGAAGGAAGGCTGCGACGGCATCATCACCGAAGCGACGTTCATCCTGCACCGAATGCCGCCATACATCCGCACGGTGTGCCTCGAATTCTTCGGCCAGGTGCGCGAGGCGGTGCCGGCCATCGTCGAAATCAGGAGCTATATCGACACGCATCCGGTCGCGATGCTCGCCGGGCTGGAGCACCTCGACGAGCGTTATATCAAGGCGGTCGGCTACGCGACCAAGGCCAAGCGCGCCGGCCGGCCCAAGATGGTGCTGATCGGCGACATCGTCGGCGACGACGAGAATGCGGTCGCCGCCACGGCTTCCCAGGTGGCGCGCATCGCCAATGCGCGCTCGGGAGAAGGTTTTATCGCGGTCAGCTCTGAAGCGCGCAGGCAATTCTGGCTCGACCGCGCGCGCACCGCGGCGATCGCCCGGCACACCAACGCGTTCAAGATCAACGAAGACGTGGTGATCCCGCTCGATCGGCTTGGCGACTACTCGGACGGCATCGAGCGCCTCAACATCGAACTGTCGATCTCGAACAAGCTCCAGCTGCTCGCCGCGCTCGCGGAATTTCTGTCCGGCGATCTACCGCTGCACCAGCCCGAGGCAGCGGTGCCGGCCGCGGAACTGATCGGCGACCGCGTCGAGCGAGCGCTGGCGTTGATCGCCGCAACGCGCGCGCGCTGGCAATGGCTCGCCGACAATCTCGACGCGCCGCCGCAGGATTTCAATCACCCTTCCGGCAGCGTATGGCACCTGCTCCAGGAGCATACGTTACGCGTCTCGTGGAAGAACGAGGTGCGCGCTCCGCTTGCCGACATCTTCAGCGGTCTGCACTTTCACAAGGTGCGCGAGCAGTGCGATGCGATCCATGCCGCGGTGCTGCGCGGCCGCGTGTTCGTCGCGCTGCACATGCACGCCGGCGACGGCAACGTGCATACCAACATCCCGGTCAACTCCGACAATTACCCGATGCTGCAGGAGGCAAACCGCACCGTTGCGCGCATCATGCGGCTCGCGCAGTCGCTCGACGGCGTGATCTCCGGCGAGCACGGAATCGGCATCACCAAACTCGAATATCTCGACCGCCGCCAACTCGAGAGCTTTCGCGCCTACAAGGAGAAAGTCGATCCGCACGGACGTTTCAACCAGGGGAAGCTGCTCGCCGGGGCGAATCTGGACAACGCGTACACCCCGAGCTTCAGCCTGCTCGGCACCGAAAGCCTGATTCTCGAACAGTCCGAAATCGGCACGATTGCCGATTCGATCAAGGACTGCCTGCGCTGCGGCAAGTGCAAACCGGTGTGCGCAACCCACGTGCCGCGCGCCAACCTGCTCTACAGCCCGCGCAACAAGATCCTCGCGGCTTCCCTCCTGATCGAGGCGTTTCTCTACGAGGAACAGACCCGCAGGGGCGTGTCACTCGAGCACTTCGATGAATTCAGCGACGTCGCCGACCATTGCACCGTGTGCCACAAATGCCTGAATCCGTGCCCGGTCGACATCGACTTCGGCGACGTGTCGATCGCGATGCGCAACTTTCTGCGCCGCCACGGCAAGCAGAGATTCAACCCCGGCACCGCGGGGGCATTGCTGTTTCTCAACGCGACCGATCCGCGCACCATCAAGCTCACGCGCAAACTCATGATAGCCTGGGGCTACCGGGCGCAACGCCTGGCGCACCGCGCGGCCAAAGCGTTCGGCCTCCCGCAACGGCAGACGCGGCAACCCCCCGCCACCGTCGGCAAGCCCGCGCTCAAGGCGCAGGTGATCCATTTCATCAACAAACCGATGCCGGGTGGGCTGCCGAAAAAAGCGTCGCGCGCGTTGCTCGACATCGAAGACCCGCGCATCGTGCCGATCATCCGCAATCCGCAAAAGGTGAACGAGGATTCCGACGCCGTGTTTTATTTTCCGGGCTGCGGCTCGGAGCGGCTGTTCAGCCAGGTCGGGCTCGCGACCCAGGCGATGCTCTACGCAATCGGCGCGCAGTGCGTGCTGCCGCCCGGCTACCTGTGCTGCGGCTATCCGCAGACCGCCGCCGGCAACGAGGACAAGGGCCGGCAGATCAGCACTGACAACCGCGTGCTGTTTCACCGCGTCGCCAATACGCTCAATTACCTCGACATCAGAACCGTGATCGTGTCGTGCGGCACCTGCATGGACCAGCTCGCCAAATACGAATTCGCGAAAATTTTTCCCGGTTGCCGGCTGCTCGATATCCACGAATACCTGCTCGAAAAAGGTGTCAAACTCGATGGTGTGGAAGGGGTCCGCTATCTGTACCACGATCCGTGCCACACGCCGATGAAGACCCGGCAGCCGCTGAAAGTCGTCAATCAACTGATGGGGCAGCCTGTCAATCTCAGTGAGCGCTGCTGCGGCGAAGCGGGCACGCTTGCCGTCACGCGACCCGACGTCTCGACCCAGGTGCGCTTCCGCAAGGAACAGGAAATGCGCCAAGGCGCCGACCAGCTGCGCGCCGACGGCTTCAGCGGCGAAGTGAAAATTCTCACCTCCTGTCCGTCGTGCCTGCAGGGATTGGCGCGCTATGACGACACCGGGACCCGCGCCGATTACATCGTCGTCGAGCTGGCCAAACACCTGCTGGGCAGGAACTGGCTGGCCGACTACG
>JACPTJ010000081.1 GCA_016192835.1 Betaproteobacteria bacterium | reverse complement strand
GAGATCTCCGGGGCGAACCGTTAGCGTTTGAGGGGACAGACCACTAACCCGATTCTAACCCGATTGGCTTAGGGCTTAGTGGTCTGTCCCCTCACGCGCTCACGCGTCGACGATCGGAATCGAGCATGGATGAATTGAGAATTCTTGCGCCCACCGGAGTCTGCGGTTCCGGATTCCTGGAAACGACTTTCGAAAAGGCGCTCGCCTTGAAGCCGCATTTCATCGGATGCGATGCGGGCTCGACCGATCCCGGCCCCAGCCATCTTGGCGGCGGGTCGGCCGCTTTTCCGCGCGAGGCCGTGAAGCGTGACCTGCGCCTCATGCTGCTGGGCGCGCGGCGGTTGAAGATTCCGTTGCTGATCGGCTCGGCGGGAACCGCCGGCGGCGATGTTCACCTCGAATGGTTTGTCGCGATACTCAAAGAGATTGCCGCTGCCGAAAACCTCGGTTTCAAGCTCGCCGTAATTCACTCGGAACAGGACAAGGATTACCTGAAGAAGCGGCTGCGGGAAGGCCGCATCCGGCCGCTGGACCCGGCACCGGAATTCAACGAACAAGTGATCGACCGCAGCGAGCGTATCGTCGGCATGATGGGGGCGGAGCCGTATACGCGGGCCCTTGCGGCGGGCGCGGAAGTCGTCATCGCGGGGCGCTCGAGCGATACGGCAATATTCGCGGCTATCCCCATCGAACGCGGTTTTCCGGAAGGGCTCGCCTGGCACGCGGGGAAAATTCTCGAGTGCGGCGCCGCATCGGTGGTTCAGCGGACCACGCCCGACTGCATGTTTGCGTGGCTGCGCAAGGATCACTTCGTGGTCGAGTCTCCCAATCCCGCGTATCGCTGCTCGCCTCAGAGCATCGCCTCGCACAGCCTCTACGAAAACGCCGATCCGTTCATGCTGGTCGAATGCTCGGGCACGCTGGACCTGACGCATTGTACTTACGAGGCGGTAAGTGAGCGCGCAGTCAAAGTTGCGGGCAGCGAATTCATCGGCGCCGAGCGCTATACCGTGAAACTCGAAGGCGCGGAAAAAGTGGGGTATCAGAGCATCATCATCGGCTCCATCCGCGATCCGTTCATCATCCGCCAGATCGACGATTGGGTGGAGCGGCTCAAAGCGCGCATCGGCGCGCGGGTAACCCAGGTTTACGGTGACAAGCTCAAGCCGGGCGATTACCTCGTCAATATCCGCGTCTACGGCAAGAACGGCACGATGGGACCGCTCGAGCCCGTCAAAGAGATACGCTCGCACGAGTTGTGCTTGGTATTCGAAGTCACCGCGCCCACGCAGGAAATCGCCAGCTCGATTGCAGGCGTAGTACGGCACCAAGCGCTGCACCTGCCGATACCCGAATGGAGCGGGCTGATCACGGCGCTCGCATGTCCTTACAACCCCGCGCATCTCGACCGCGGCGCGGTCTATCGCTTCAACGTCAATCACGTGGTCGAGCCCGACACGCCGTACGAGATGTTTCCCATGCAGTTGTTCGAGGTGGAAGGCGCGCGGATCAAGGAGATCGCACATGACTAAGCTCGCCGAACTTGCGCGCCTGATTCGCAGCAAGAATGCCGGGCCGTTTCAGCTCACGTTCGATGTCATGTTCGAGGACGAGGCGCGCTATCTGCGCGTGAAACAATCAGGTGCGGTCTCGCGCGAGGTCATCGGGGCCTGTTTCAATCTTCCGGCCGCCAGGGTCCTGCTCTTTTTCTGCGATAACGCCTATGCGATCAAGGCATCGATTCCGCGGCCCTGTTTTCAGGGCGATCTGCTCGATTCCGACGGACACGGCGGCCAGCAATACGCGCCGTTGATGGAAATCGAGATTCCCTGAGCGTCCGATTCAAGTCGTCGTTCCCCGCAGCCGGGCGGACAGTTCCTCATACACAAATCGGCGATGGCCCACGGCTATGAGGCGGATGACGCGCGTCTTGCGGTCGATGGCGTAGACGATCCGGAAGCGGCGGACGCGGTATTTCCGCAATCCGTCGAGCTCGCGGAGTAGCGGCTCCCCGCACCCGGGGTCGGTGGCAATGGCGCGAACGGCAGCTTTGATGGAACGCTTCAGGTCAGGATGGAGAGACCGGATCACCTCAGCCACATGCGGAGGGATGTCCGGACGGAAGGGATTCACACACCGCGCCGTTTCTTGACAGGGGTGACCGGCTCACCGAACACGTCTTCGAAGGAGAGCCCTTTCCTGCCGGACCGATAGAACGCCCGGCTCTGGGAAATCTGATTCATCAGCGCGGGATCGCTGAGGACGTCCAGGGTCTCTTTCAGTCGCGCATACTCCTGCACATTGATCAGAATCGCGGCAGGGCGGCCATTCTTGGTGACCACGACTTCTTCCTCGCGATCCTGGACCCCGGCGATCAGCTCGGGCAACCGCATCTTCACTTCGGACAAGGACAACGTTTTTGCCATCGGAAACCTCTCGATACAAAAAGACCAGAATTCTGGTCATCATAGTATCCATTAGCCGAAAACACGTCAACCGTGCTTCGCAATCGGGTTAGTAGCCTGTCCTGGCGCTTATTCTTCGATGAGCCGGCTCACTGGTTCACCAGCGCCGTACGAATAGGTGCTGCGGCCGCCCATGCCTCCTGCAACCATGATCTCGAAGCAGTCCGCTGTTTCCAATATCGGGATCAGCGTCTGCGGCGAGTCCCAGAGCCATTGGAGCTGCGGATGAGATTTCCGGAAAGCGGCAGCCTCCGTCTTGGCGATCAACTGCGCAAAGGGCATGCGGGCGTGTTTGTACAGGTAATCACGGATCGCCTGCTTGCTCCATCCCGCCTTCTTGTAGACTGCGGCGTGCACCGGACACACGATCAGCAGGTGCTTGTCCTTGACCTGAACGCGGGCGTCGGGATCGGCGCGCCAGCCGCAGAGCCAATACCCCACGCTTTTGACGCCTGCATTGCAGGCACTCAAAGCGGTTGTGTTCAGTATCGCTGGTGGAGTGGTACCGTAGTTATCTTCCACTTCGCTCAGCGCGTAGGTCGTGAACATGGTGACGACGCTCGCCTCGCGGTCAAAACCCTTCTCGACGTGGAACGGCTCCCAGGGGCTGGCATCCATGTTTTCCCCCAGGCACATGCTGTACTTGGTTGGACTCCCCAGGGTATCGAGATCCATGTGGCCGGGGTAGGCGTGTCCCAGGTTCATGTAAATGAGCCGGATGGCGCGACCCAGCGCCGTGTTCACCGCGGACGGAGCGCCCGGTCCCAATGCGCACCGGCCCGTGTTGATGCCGAGTTGGTCGACGATCGGGCCGTTCACGAGCATCAGCGGGGCGTGCGCTCCCGTCGACATTGCGACGTTTCGCATCATGAAGCGCGGGTCGCCGATCGCCTCCACCGCCGCGATTAGCACCGGAAGATGTTCCGGCTGGCACCCCGCCATGACCGCGTTGACGGCGATTTTCTCCACCGTGGCGAGTCCCTTGCCCGGCGCGAGCACGGCAACCGTCTGCGATGCCGCGTGCTTTGTTCCCCGCAGCATTGCGTCCACCCGCTCACGCGTCGGTGCCCACAGCGGGAACCCGTCACCCCAGCCCTGGTCGAGGAACCTGCGGTTCATGTGCTCCAGGGCATCGTAGCGATCTTCGCCTTCGATCGCGATGATTTCTGCCGATGGCGCTGCTATTTCCTCGCTTGCTTCCTGCTTCATGGGCTCGGTGAGCCGCCTCACCAGCGTATCGAACGCCGCATCCACAAGCGGGTAAATGTCTTCGGCGTCCAGACCGACAAAGGGCCGCGCCACCGTCGCCCATGGGAGCGCGTTGACGCCAAAGACCCGGGCGCTCGCCTGCCAGTCTCTTTCGAAGCTGCGGGCGACGAACGCAACCGTGGGCACGCCCACCTTTTCCAGCTCCGCCATGTCGTGGGCAAGCCACGACGTGCAACTCCCTCAGTCGGCGGTGCTGCCGATCATTCCCACACACTCTCCGGCGATTCGTTTCGCGTCATCTTTGGTCAGAAAATGGTTGGAACCGCCGATCGATCCCACGTAGAGCTTGGCCTCCAGCCCTGCATACCGCGACTTGAGCAGTTCCCCCGCGCGCCTCAACGCCGCATCGCCGCCGGCCTTGAAATTCCAGTACAGACCGATGTGTTTGCCCTCGAGTTTTGGCAGCCGGGATGCCGACGAGCCTTTTTCCTCCACCTTACGGGCAACCGGATTCAATACGTGCAGCGTCATGATGTGTCGCCTCCAGAAAAATTCCGCCCACTAGTCGATTTTCGCTCCGCTTTCTTTGACGATCTTCGCGTACTTCACGATTTCGCTCCGGATGTAATCGCCGAACTGCTCGGGCGTGCCGCCGATCGGCTCGGCGGCGTCCATTGCCATGCGCTTGCGGGAGTCAGGGGTAGCGAGCGTGCGCAGGATTTCGGCGTTGAGCCTGGCGACGATCTCTCTCGGCGTTCCCGCCGGCGCCGCCACCCCGTACCATACGGGCAGGTCGTAACCCGGGAGCGTCTCCGCGACCGCCGGGAGATCAGGCAGTGCAGGCGAGCGATTTGCCGTGCTCACGGCCAGTGCGCGCAACCTGCCACTCATGATGTGGGGACGGGACGATCTGAACGCGAGGAAGGAGTACTGCACTTGTCCCGAGATCAGGTCGGTCATCGCCGGCGCCGCCCCTTTATAGGGCACGTGCACGACGTTGATGCCGGCCATGGTTTTCATCATCTCGCCGCAGAGATGCGCGCCGCTGCCGTTGCCTGCCGAGGAATATACGAGTTGCCCCGCGCGTGTCTTGGCAAGCGCGATCAGTTCCTTCGCCGATCTGACCGGCAATGACGGATGCACCGACAGCACGTACGGGTTTCTGACCAGCAGCGCAACCGGCGCGAAGTCCTTGACCGGGTCGTACGGTAATTTCGAGTATAGACTCGGGTTGACCGCGTACTGGGCGGTAAGCCCGAGCACCAGGGTGTAGCCGTCGGGTGGACTCTTCGCCACGAGCTCCATGCCGAGGTTGCCGCCGGCGCCACCGCGGTTTTCGACGATTACTTGTTGCCCGAAAGTCTCGGTGAGACTCTGCGCCAGCGGCCGCGCGAGCAGATCGCTGCCGCCGCCCGCCGGGTAAGGCACGATCAGCCGTATCGGCTTGGTGGGATAGGCTTGCGCGCCCGCGAACGCACTCGCACCGGCAAGCATGACTGCAACCATCACACGATACGCGGATAGCACGATAGGTCTCCTTCTCAGCTACTCAGTGGCTGCGCGCGCGGTAATCAGCAATTCAACAATCGGGTTAGCGGTTTCCTTGGCGGAAGAGAGTGGGAGTCGAACCCACGCAGAACTGTAAACAGCTCCTACCAGGTTTGAAGTCTGGCCGCCCCACCGGGAGCGATTCCCTTCCGTTTTTTGAGCGCTAATTATATGCGAAATCCCGGTGTCAGCCGCGGAGATGTGCGGTGAGCGCGCGTGCCGCGGCGTCCCCTTCCGCGACTGCGTGGGTGAGCAGCCCGCCGTAGCCCGCGCGCACCGCGCCGGCCGCGTACACCCCGGTCATTGCCGTCCGCAGCGAGGCATCCGTCATCAGACCGCCATTTGCGTCGCGCTGGATTTCCGGCGGCGCGAATTCGCAACGCGGCTCAAGCCCGATATAGGCGAATAACCCAGTGCACGGAATTTCCGTCGTGGCGCCGTCTAGGACGTTGCGCACCCGCACCCGGGTTGCAACGGTATTCCACACCGGGTAAATATTATTGCGCGCGGCGACCGCGTCGATAAGGTGCTGGCGCGCACGATACTTCGTGCCGCGGTGCACCAGGTGCACGCGCTTGCAGAAGTTGGCGAGCACGAGCGCTTCCTGCAGCGCGGAGTCACCGCCGCCGACCACGACCACGTCCTCGTCCTTGTACATCGGGCCATCGCAATCGGCGCATTGCGATACGCCCTTGTGCTCGAACTCGGCTTCGCCGGGAATGCCGAGCCGCCTGAGCTGAGCGCCCGACGCGATGATCACCGCGCGCGCGCGATGCCGGCCGGCGTCCGTCGCCACCGACAGCAAATCGCCCTCGCGCGCGAGCGCGGTCACCGTTTCCGCGATGTTCGCCACGCCCAGATCGGAGACTTCCATCATCAGGTTCGATGCAAGCTCGGTGCCGGAGCCGTGCGGTTCGCCGTCGAGCTCGTTGATGTTGATGACGAGGCCGCCGAACAGCAGTGCTTCGATGTTCGCGGTGGCAAGCCCGCTTTGCGCGGCGAGTTTGGCTGCGGTCAGGCCGGTGATGCCGGCGCCGATGACGATAACGTCGAATTTCGAATCAGGCATTTTGGTTTCTCACCTTTTCGGTTGATGTGGCGGCACGGTCGCAGCGCCCAGAATCGGCACAAAATCCTTGCGCATCCTGCGCGTGTCACCGATGCGCTGGGTGATGCCGATCCGGTCGAGGCATTCGAGAACTTCCATCGCAAGGCCGCGGCCGACGCCACACGCATCCCGAAACTGCGCCACCGTGAATTGCCCGCCGGGCGCAGCCTGTGCCACGGCCTGCGCGATCGCAGCGAGCTGCACGAGCGTTGCGCGCGGATAGAAACGGTCGGTTCCCACGCGTATCAACTCGCTGGTGCGGCTCTTGCGGTGCAGGAAATCCTTCAGCAGCGCTTCCTTAATCTGCGTGCTGACCGTCAGGTCGCGCAACGACGGCACCTTGAAGCCGGCGGCATCGAGCACCGGCTTAATTGCCTGCCACATTTTTTCATCGGCCGGGTTGGCGGTCGCGACATGCTGTGGCAGACGCATGCGCGAACCGGTGACTTCTATCTGGTGCTGGTCGGCGAGCTCGCGCAGCAGCGCCAGGAAAGTCGTTGCAGCAAGCGCCGGTGCGAGCGACTTGCGTAGCGTTTCGATCTCGGCGCCGAGCGCCTGCGGCGACTCGTGGTGGAACCGCTTCAGCGCTTCGATCACGCGTTGTTTGATCGTCTCCGCTGCCGCGCGCGGCAATGCCACGCGCTGCTCCTTGCCGATGATTGCGGCGCCGCACTCACGCGTGAGTGTCTCGATGCGCCCGGCGGTGAGCTCGAGTGCGGCGAGTTGCGCGCGGCGCACCGCTGAATTCCGGCGCGTTGCCGGCGCAAACGGATCGACGACGCTGCCGCCGCCGATGGTGCGCGCGGCGGATTGATCGCGAATGATGAAACGGTCTCCATGCAGCGCGGCCAGCGGCCGATCGGCGATCAGTTGTACCAGCGCGGTGGTTCCGGGCGCAATCGTTTCGCCGCGCCGGATCGCAAGGCGTGCGGTGACGTCCGCAGTTCCCAGATGCAGGTGAACCGGCGTCCAGTGTTTGAGCGGCTGCGTTTCGCTCGCAAGCACTTGGAGGCGGACATCCATGCGCTGGGTCGGTGCGTGGAGCGCCGGCGCGACCAGCCAGTCACCGCGGCCGATTTGCGCGAGATCGGCGCCGCTCAGGTTGAGCGCGCAGCGCTGTCCAGCTACGGCCTGAGATGCCGGTTGTCCGTGCTGCTGCAGCGTGCGCACCCGCACCTCGATGCCGCTGGGCGAGAGCATCAGCTTGTCGCCGGCCGCAACGGCGCCATTGAACACGGTGCCTGTGACCACCGTGCCGCTGCCGGCGATGGTGAACGCGCGGTCGATCGCGTAGCGGAAATTCCTGCCTGCCTGCTCGCTGCGCGCATGCGCTTTGGCCGCTGCCGCAAGCTCGTCGCGTAACGCCGCGATTCCGTCGCCGCTCACTGCCGAAACCGGGATCACCGGGATCGACGCGAGCGTGGTCGGAGCGAGCAGATTGCGCACGTCTTCAGTCACCTGGGCTACGCGCCCGGGCGCCACGCGGTCGGTCTTGGTGATGACCGCCACGCCGCGCGCGACGTTGAGGAGGTCAACGATATGCAGGTGCTCGATCGTTTGCGGCATCACCCCATCGTCGGCGGCGACGATCAACATCACGTAGTCGATTCCGCACACGCCGGCGAGCATGTTGCGGATAAAACGCTCGTGCCCCGGCACGTCGACAAAGCCGATGGTATCGCCGGCAGCGGTTTGCCAGTACGCGAATCCGAGGTCGATCGAAATGCCGCGCGCTTTTTCTTCCGGCAGCCGGTCGGTGTCGACGCCGGTCAGCGCCTTCACCAGCAACGTCTTGCCGTGGTCGATGTGGCCTGCGGTGGCGACTATCACTCGATCAACTCCTAATCAGATCTTTTGCCGCCAAGACGCCAAGTGCGCCAAGAAAAGCAAAAATGGTAGGGTGGATGCAGGCGCTTTTTGCGCCGGAATCCACCAACCGCGCGATCTCGGCATTATCCACGCAGTGTTTGGTGGATTCCGCTGCGCTCCATCCATCCTACGATACGCCGTTGAATCGACTACGATCATTTTATGGTTGCGGTTACTGTGATTGAATTTTCAATTGGCTCAGTTGCGCGACGAATTCTTTTTCCTCATCGAGGCAGCGCAGATCGAGGATAAACGTGCCGTCCCTGATGCGGCCGATCACCGGTACCGGCAGTGCGCGAAACGCGTCGGCCAGCGCCTCCGCCGCCGAGCGTTTGCGCTTGTGCGAGGGGATCACAGCAATACCGGCGCTCGGCAGGGCATCGACCGGCAATGCCCCGCTGCCAATCTGGCTTGCGCAACTGATAACCTGTGCCTGAGCCCAGTTCGCCACTGCAGTCGCGACGGCAGGCAATACGCGCTGCGCCTGAGCTTCGATTTCGGCCTGTGAGCGCGTGAGCAATCTGAGCGTCGGCAACTCGCGCGGCAGCCGCTCGGGATCGGCGTACAGGCGCAACACTGCTTCGAGCGCGGCCAACGTCACTTTGTCGACGCGCAGCGCGCGCTTCATCGGATTCTTCCGGATTTTCGCGATCAGCGCGGCGGTGCCGACGATCAGCCCGCATTGCGGGCCGCCGAGCAGCTTGTCGCCGCTGAAGGTCACAATATTGGCGCCATGAGCAAGCGCTTCGCGCGGTGTCGGCTCATGCGGCAGGCCGTAGTCTTCGAGATTGACCAGCATGCCGCTGCCGAGATCGATGATGAAAGGCACACCGTGCTCGCGCGCCAGCGCGCCGAGTTCGGGTTCGGGAACCGCGGCGGTGAAGCCCTGGATCGAGTAATTGCTGGCATGCACCTTCATGATGGCGGCGGTGCGGGTACCGATCGCGCCGGCGTAGTCTGCCGCATGGGTGCGGTTGGTGGTGCCGACCTCGCGCAGGCGGCAGCCGCTGCGCGCCATGATGTCGGGGATGCGAAACGAGCCCCCGATTTCGATCAACTCGCCGCGCGACACGATCACTTCCTTGCGCAGCGCGAGCGTGTTGAGTACGAGAAAGACCGCTGCCGCATTGTTGTTGACGACAATCGCACTTTCCGCGCCGGTCAGGCGTTTGAGCCACGCTTCAACGTGACTGTCGCGCTCGCCGCGCGCGCCGCCATCGAGGTCGTACTCGAGGTTGACTGCGCGCGTCATCGCCGCGAGCGCCGCGTCGGCGGCGGCACGCGGCAGAAGCGCGCGGCCGAGATTAGTGTGCAGTACAGTACCGGTCAGGTTGAATACCGGCTTGAGGGAGGCGCCGGTGGCAGCGCGCAGCCGCACGGCGCACGCGGCAAGCAGCGAGTTTTCGTCAAGATCAGCGGCAGCGTTGCGGTCGAGCGATGCGCGCTGCGCTTCGAGCACGCTGCGCAGGACTTCTACAACGAGCGGACGGCCGTACTCGGCAATGAGGTTTTCGGTCGCCGCGAGCTTGAGCAGCCGGTCGACCGAGGGAATCGCGCGACGCGCGGTTGCGCCGGAATTCA
>JACPTJ010000530.1 GCA_016192835.1 Betaproteobacteria bacterium | reverse complement strand
TTGGTCAGGCGCGAGGCGAGCTCGCCGGTGCGCGCCGCATCGAAAAACGCGGGCGAGAGCGTGAGCACGTGGCCGAACACCGCCTGGCGGAGATCCGCGATGACCCGCTCGCCGACGCTCATCATCAGGAAGAAGCGCGCCCAGGTTGCGCACGCGAGCACCACGGACACCGCCACCACCGCGGCAAGCGCGGCATTCAGCAGGTGCGGGTCTCCGCTGCCGAACCCGGCGTCGATGACATGGCGCAGGCCCTGCCCGAGCGCGAGCACGCAGCTTGCGGCGACCACCAGTGCCGCAAGCGCGCCAGCGATGCGCCAGCGATAAGGCGCGAGAAACCGCCACAGACGCGCGAGGTGGGCGATACCAGTCACCGGTCACCCTTCACCCTAAAAACGGCAGTTGCACCATCCGTAGGTCGGGCTTTAGCCCGACTTGTCGGGTTAAAACCCGACCTACGAGACTCACCCAACAGGTAACATTATGCAAAGACTACAAAACCAATGTCCATGCGGATGTTCAGCATAATGTAAGCGGTCAATTGCCGTTTTTAGGTTCACTGCTTATACGACGGATCGATCCTGTCGAGCATGCGCAGCACACTCCCCGCACGCCGCGAGAATGACACGCACTTCCCATTCTTCGGCGCTGAGGCGTTCCCTGATGGGCGTCAGCGGCGCGCCCGCTCCATGAAGTCAGGCCGCAGGGCTTTGCTCCAGTCCGGGATGGCGGGAATTTTCTTCTCTTTCAGGAGAATTTCCGCCTGCGTTTGCATATAGGACCTAAGGTCGGACGGAAAACCAGGGTTCACGTCTATGGTGGCCAGCGCCTTGCTGAAGGTTTCCTGCGACATCTTGTAGCCCTTCGAGGTATAGAAACCGTAGATGACATCCGACACTTTTTTCGGGTTCTGCTTGAAGTCGCTCGCCACTGCGAGCCAGGACTTAAGGTAGGCAACCACGGTGTCCGGATGCTTTTCCACGAAGTCGGGGGTGGCGGCCATGAAGACCGGCAGCTTATCCACGTCCCAGTAGTTCATGATGGTGGTGGCGATGCCGTCGGCCTCGGCGAGGGCGTTGTAAGGCTCGGTGTTTACCATCGCGTCCACGGTCTTGGCGGACATCGCGGCCACCATGTCGTTGACGTTCATGCGAACCTCTTCGAAATCGCCTTTCTTGAGCCCGTGCGAGGGCGCGATCGTGTCCACGAAAATATTGCCGATCGAGGAACCGGTCTGGTTGGCGACCTTGCGCCCGCGCAGCTGTTCCACCTTGGTGAGATTCAAGTCCTTGCGCGCCATGATCCGGATGCTCTTGCCCACCTGCTCGATCACGGCGATGGCCACCAGGCCACCGCGGGCGTTACCGATGATGAAGGACGGTCCCGCGTAGGTACCCATATCCACCTGGCGGGCGACCATCTGTTGCATGGTAACGTTGCCCGAGGGCACCGCAAACTCCTCGTACTTGACCCCATGTTTTTCAAGCTGCCCCGACCGCAGCAGATAATACGTGGGCATTCCCCACATGTTCGTCTGGTAACCCTGGCGAACCGGCGCCAGCGCGGCGGCCGCCAGTAGTTCCGAGTGCCCCAGACCGGCCGCTAACACACCGGCCCCGGACGCGGTCAGAAAATGCCGGCGGGTAAATCCTTCATTTTGATTTTTCATCGCTCGTTCCTCCTTGGTGTTGGTTGATCGACGCCCCGGTTTTTCAATGCTCCATCAAGCCTTAGCAGCCTGTTCGCTCAAGTGGCGCATGAGCTGCTTCTGATGCTCCAAAAACTCGACGCTGAGCGCATCACGCGGTCGCGACAGACGGATCGGCACCTCCGTTTTCACGGTACCGGGATGCGGCGTCATGACCACCACCCGATCCGCCAAATAAACAGCCTCCGCCACGTTGTGCGTCACGTAGATCACCGTTTTGCGGGTCTCCCGCCACACCTCGGCGAGCAGCCGCTGCATCTCGTCCCGCGTCATCGCGTCCAGGGCTGCGAAAGGTTCGTCCATCAAAAGCACGGCGGGATTATAAGCCAGGGCGCGGGCGATCGCGACCCGTTGCTGCATGCCGCCCGACAGATGATGCGGATAGGAGCGGACGAACTTCTCGAGCTTCACCAGTTGGAGCTGCTGCAGCGCGATCTCCTCGCGCTCGGCTTTGGGGACCCCCTTCATCTCCAGCCCGAATGCCACGTTTTCCAGAGCCGTGCGCCAGGGGAAAAGTTGGGCAAAATCCTGAAACACGATGCCCCGGTCCAGGCCGTGACCGGTCACGACTTTCCCCCCGATGCGAATCTCGCCGGCGGTGGGCGCCAGAAATCCGGCGATAATGTTGAGCAGGGTCGACTTGCCGCAGCCGCTGGGTCCCACGATGCAGAGAAACTCCGACTCTTCCATGCCGAAGCTTGCCTCGTGCACGCCCGTAACCTGCCCTGCGGGCGTGTCGTACACGAGTGAAACGTTGGTGATTTCAATATGGCGCATCGTTGTTTTCTTCAGCCCTTGGCCGCCCGCATCATTCCCCAGCGCAATACCGTGGCCCGCTCCAGAGCGCCGAACACGAGCCGCTCGAAGACAAAGCCGATGCACCCGATGACCGCCAGGGACGCCAGCATGACGTCCGCATTCAGGAATTCCTTGGCATCGAAGATCACCCAGCCCAACCCCCACGCCGAAGCCGCAATCATCTCGGCACCCACCACGGCGATCCACGAGCGCAGGAACGCCTGGCGAACCCCGGTAATGATGAAGGGGGATGCGCCCGGAATGATGACTTTCCAGAAGAGCGACTGCCCGTTCGCCCCCATGGCGCCGGCTGCCCGCATCCACAGGGGGTTGACGGAGCGTACGCCCGACCACGCGTTGAGCACCATCGGAAACGTCGCCGCATAGAACACGATGAGGATCGTAGTGACATTGCCGATTCCAAACCAGAGGATGAAGACCGGCACCCACGCAAGTGAGGGAATGGGCATGAGGACGCTGACGAGCGGGAGAAAGAAGTGTTCGACCGCGGGTATGCGGCCCATCAGTATTCCCAGCGGCAACCCCACGGCGATGGCCAGTCCCAGTCCGAACATCACCCGGTACAAGGTGTAAAGAGCGTGCTGGAGCATGGTGCCGTCCATCAGCATGGCCCACAGCGTATGGAACACGGCAGGAATGGTGGGCAGCAGCGCCGCCGCGAAGTACCCGCTCCGGGCGGTCGCTTCATAGAGCGCCGCCGTGATCAACAACGTGACCGCCGCCCGGCGGAACGACCGCACATGCGCGCCGAATGCGTTCACGATGTCATCATCCCCCAGCGGACCACGGTGTATTCCTCGAGCCGCTTGAACACCAGGTTCTCCAGAATCAGGCCGATTGCGCCGATGACCGCGATGCCGGCCAGCATCACGTCGGTATTCATGAACTCGCGCGCGCCGAAGATCAGCCAGCCCAGTCCCCATGGCACTGCCGCGAGCATTTCCACTGCCACCAGAATCCGCCATGCCTGGGCAAGACCCAGGCGCAGCCCGGTAAGGACATAGGGAAGCGCGCCTGGCAGTATCACCAGGCGGAACAGCCGCCGGTCGTCCGCTCCCATGGCCTGAGCCGACCGGATCCAGATCTCCTTGACCGCTTTCACTCCGGTCCAGCTGTTTATGATGATGGGGAAAGCGGAGACGAAAGCGACCAGCAGAACGGCCGAAAAATTCCCAAGGCCGAACCACAGCATGAAAAGTGGCGCATACGCCAGACCGGGAATGGGCGCACCGATGCTTACCAGCGGCAGGAAGATATCCTCGGCCCGGCGCGACCGCCCCATGGCGATTCCGATCGCAACACCCACCACCGCGGCCAGCACAAACCCGGTCAGGAGGCGGGCCACCGTCTCCATTGCGTGGTGCGGCAGGATCCCCGCGGCAGTCAGGCGCGCGAGCGCCGACGCCACCTCCTCGAGCGGGGGGAACAGCCGGTGGGGAAAAATACCCATGCGCGCGACGATTTCCCAGAGCCCGCCCACCACCACGAACGGAAACGCGGTGCGTGCCGCGGCGCGCCAGCGCGCACGATCCCGCAACACCGTCGGTGACCACGAGGCTGCCAGGGTGCGGGTGGATGCAGTGGGAACGTCTTCGTGCATCGAAGTGGCAAGGCTCCGTCAATTCTCGATCAGTGGTAGAGGATCGCGAGGAATCCGCCCCCCTTTGTTTCTCCGGCGTCCTGGCGCGGGACCGGGCCGCCTCTTCGCGTGCGTGTGAGCAGCTTCTCGCCCATCTTACCAAACCAGGAATTGAGCCACTGGTATTTCGTTGATTCCGGCTACCTCCACCGCATGCACGGGCAGCAATAACAACCAAATGAACGATGGGTATCGCTGCGCTCAACCCATCCTACACGAACTCACGACCCTAAATTTTCCCGGCTTTGCGTTTCTTGAGGTGGGCCAGCACGCCCTTCTTGCCGGTGGCTGTCTTCGGCTTCCACGTGTTCTTGTGCTTGAGAAGGTCATCCTTTTCCCACACGTGAGTCGCATCGCCCATGTAGACGATGAACACTTCGCAGCCGTCCGGATACTCGTAAGGTCCGTGCGGGATGTCCCAGCCGAATACATAGTCGCCGGGGCGCAGGTCCTTGCCGGCCACGCACATGCGGCCCTTGGTCACGAGGATCGAATGCCAGCTTGTGTGGGTATGCGCGGGCTCGACGTAGCCCGCCGGAAACCGCTGCTTCATGTCGATGCGCTTCATCACCGGATCGTAGTTCAGCACCTTGACCTTGACGCCGGGCGGCAGCTTGAGCAGTCCGCGCACGTCGTCGCTTTCCCATTCGACGTCGCGGTCGTAAATCGCCCTGAACGTGTGGTCGTATTTGTCCTTCGACTTGCTTTTAATCGCCTTCATATTGCAGATTCTCCCGGTTTAGATGACTTCAATTCACTTCCACTTTTATCCCGGCATCCTTGATGACTTCGCAGAATTCGCCAAGTTGCCCGGCACAAGACCCGGCAAGCCGCATTCTATCGCAGTCGGAATGTCGAGCGCGAGCGTGAAAGGCCTGGGCCCGGCCCTCGCGTTGCGAAACCCGCCACGCAGGCGCACAATCACGAGCGGTTTTTACCACGCGGTTCCCCCAGTGTCACCAGCGGTGGCGTGACCTGAATAATTCAATCGCGTATCGATCGATCACAACGGCAAGGGAGCAGGCATGCTGAAAGCGGCAATTCACGGGATGGGACGATGGGGCGGCCGCCTCATCGATTCGGTGCAGGGCAGCGAAAAAATCCGCCTGGTCAAGGGTGTGACCCGCAATCCGGCGGCACATCGGGAACTCGCGGCCAAGACCGGCATTGCGCTGACTGAAAGCTACGCTGACGTGTTGCGCGATCCGCAGATCGACGCGGTCGTGCTCGCGACGCCACACTCGCAGCACTTCGAGCAGATCGTGCAGGCGGCGAAGGCCGGCAAGCACGTCTACGTCGAGAAGCCGATGACGCTCACGCGCGAGACTGCCCAGAAAGCAGTGGACGCGTGCCGCGCGGCGGGAATCACGTTGACCCTCGGTTTTAACCGCAGGCATGCGCCGGCATTCCTCGAGATGATGCGCAGGATCCGTGCCGGTGAAATCGGGGACGTGCTGCACATCGAGGGCCAGCATTCCGGGCCCAGCGGCTACCGCCTCAAAGGCGGCGGCTGGCGCACCACCCGCGTCGAGTCACCCGCGGGAGGAATGACCGCTCGCGGCATCCACACACTCGACTCCATGATCCAGATTGCCGGCCTCGTGAACTCGGTCTACGCCTTCAGCGAGCACCGCAAGCTGCCCGCGGACGTCCCGATGGACGACACCACATCGATGCTGCTGAAATTCGCGAGCGGCATCACCGGTTATCTCGCCACCGTGTTCGTGACCGGCGAATTATGGCGCCTGCACGTTTTCGGCTCCAAGGGCTGGCTCGAGATGCGCGGCAACAACGACCTCACCGCGTGCGGACTGGAAGGCGCTCCCCAGAAATTTTCGCTGCCGGCAATCGACATGGAAAAAGCGACGCTCGAAGCGTTCGCCGATGCGGTAGCGGCCAAACAGCCGTTCGTCGTGCCGGCCGAGCAAGCCGTCAACGGCATCGCCGTGCTGGAAGCGATCGTCGCCTCCGCGGCGAGCGGCAACGCCGTCCGGATTTGAAATCTGCCCGCCAAGCCAATATCCATGCGGCTTAAAGGTTACATCGGCACCAGCCGGAAGCGGCGGCCGGTGCGCGTCCGGTACACTTCGAAATCGCGCCGGTCTATCGTGAAAACTTCCATTACCCCGGTCTTCTCGGCAAGCAGCACGAGGGTCGCGTCGGCAAAATCCATCCGCTCGTAGCACCCGAGCAGTTCGTCGAGACGCGGGATGTCGCCGGCGGACAAGGGCTCGATGCGCATTGCGCCGCGGCGAATGAAGCCGAGCAACGCGCGCTTCCCGTCCCGCGACAAGAAGTGGCAGGTTTCGGTGACCACCGGCCACGTGCTCAGCAGCAGCGCCCGCGTGGATTCGAGCATGGACTTCACCGCCTCGTGATGCTCG
>JACPTJ010000489.1 GCA_016192835.1 Betaproteobacteria bacterium | reverse complement strand
CGGATATACAGGCTTAAATAGCGCCCTTTTGTCGCCCTGCCCGCATTCGCGGGCAGTCCCGATACGGCCAAGTAGCTCAGTTGGTAGAGCAGAGGACTGAAAATCCTTGTGTCGGTGGTTCGATTCCGCCCTTGGCCACCACATTCATGCGGGTTTTGTCGGTAGCGGTTGCTCACCGCTTTCTACAAAAACCGCGTTTTCTTCTACAAAATCACGATTCAGCGGCGCGACTTGCTGTCCTTTTCTTCGGCCCGCATAGCCTTCCGTCGTTGCGCGCCTCTTGTGCGCGAGAAGCTTCTGCGCATGCGGTAAATCTTCCAGGTCAGTCGCCGCTTTTGCCCTGATGTCGCGAAACTGGAAGCTCACGCCGGCAGCTTCGCGCGCTACGTCGAATTGTGAACGCAACGACGTGTAGCTCGGCGGTTGCCCGTCTTCGTCTTGAATCAGTGATAAGCCGGTCACGCGGCGTGGCCGCGACAGAATGCGCCCGATCACGACGGCGAGCTTGCCCTCGATCTTGACGCGCAGTTTTTGCCCGGTCTTCGCTTGCGCGATCCACAGTTCACCATCGCGAATGTCGGAACGCTTCCATGCGGATCACATCGCCTGGCCGCTGCGCGGTGTAGTAGGCACGCCTGGCAACGGCCCCTGCCACGGCCGAGGTCATTGACCGGTTTCGGGCGGTGCTCGCCGCGCGCGACATCGTTCCGCCCGCGCAGATCGTCGCCGACGGCAGCATTCACCGCTGCGATGCCGCGGGCAAGAACGGCAAGGGCGATGCGGCTTGGTTTTTGACACCAGAGGGGTTGCTACTGTTGCTATTCTCGCTACCGTCGCCCGGCTCGGACGCTGATCGGCAGCAAGAGGGTAGCAAGAGTAGCGAGGGTAGCAGGGGGTGCTCGGATCGGGGGGCGGGGTCTGGTCCTGACGTCGTGGTGTTTGAAATTTGGCCGGGCACGTGTGGTTTCGTGGTCATCACATAAGGGCGATATTGTGAAGATATAAGTATTAGACGATATTTTAATCGCACTAATACGATATATTGACAATATCGCTTGAAAGCGATACCATGCATCAATGGATTATCCGATTCGTTTCCCAGACCAGATCAGGCAACAGCTGCGCGCGTTGCGCAAGACCAAGGGCCTGACCCAGACACAACTCGGCAAGTCGCTGGGCGTTGGACAGGTTCGCATTGCTGAAATCGAGCGGAACCCTTCGGTTGTGAGCGTCGCGCAACTGTTCAAGCTCCTCACCGCCCTGGACGCACACATCGTGCTGCGTGACTCGCGGCCTGACGACGCCTCCAGGTCGGATACGACGCCGAAAGGCTCTTGGTGAGCACCGAGCTCAACGTCTGGATGAACGGCGAACTGGTAGGGGTGTGGTCGCGGACCCGCACTGGCGGTCATCGCCTTACTTATGAGGAAACCTGGCTGCATTCCCCGCGGCGCCGCTCGCTTTCGCTGTCGCTCCCCATCGGACCGTCTCGCGAGATTACCGGAGCGGCCGTATCGAGCTACTTCGAGAATCTGCTGCCCGAAAACGACAACATTCGCCGCCGGCTGAGCGCGCGCTTTCGCACCCGCAACACCGAAGCGTTTGAACTGCTCACTGCCATCGGACGCGATTGCGTAGGCGCCGTTCAACTGCTGCCTCCGGAGATGACTCCAGAAGGATACGACCGGGTTGACGGCGTGCCGGTCAACGATGCCGAAGTCGAGCGCCTTCTTCGCAGCGTCACCGCCGAACCATTGCCCGGCATGAACGAGGACTCCGAGGAATTTCGCATCTCAATTGCGGGCGCCCAGGAAAAGACGGCCCTCTTGTGCAAACAAGGAAAGTGGTTCCGTCCACGCGGCGCAACCCCGACGACTCACATATTGAAGTTGCCGCTCGGCCTGGTCGGAGGAGGGCTGCAGCTCGACATGTCGGAGTCGATCGAGAATGAATGGCTGTGCGCGCAGATTCTTCGCGAGCTTGGCTTTGCAGTGGCGAAAACCGAAATGGCGGTCTTTGGCGCCCAGAAAGTGCTGGTCGTCGAGCGCTTCGACCGCCAGTGGATGGACGAGCGCTGGATTGCGAGGCTGCCTCAGGAAGACTTTTGCCAGGCGCTCGCGGTACCGCCGGACAGGAAATACGAATCCGATGGTGGACCCGGAATAGAAGACGCTTTGAAGCTGCTCTCCGGCAGCGCTTCGCCCAACGCGGACCGCGAGCAGTTCCTGCTGGTGCAACTGGCTTTCTGGCTGCTTGCCGCTACGGATGGGCACGCGAAGAACTTTTCCGTGTTCCTCAACGCAGGTGACAGCTATCGCCTGACACCTCTCTACGACGTACTCTCGGCCTGGCCCATCATCGGACACGGTGCCAATTTGCTTTCGCCGCAGAAAGCGCGGCTGGCGATGGGACTTCGCGCCAGGAACATGCACTACAGGCTGAGGGAAATTCGCGCCCGCCATTATCGTGAGCTGGCCGAAAAAAGCGGCGTACCGGCTGTGTGGGACAAAATGCAGGAGCTGATCAATAATGTCCCGCCATCGCTCGCAGCCGTTGAAAAGCGCCTTGCGCCAGACTTTCCCCGGATTCTGTGGGAGCGAATTTCAAACGGCATGCTCTCCCAGGCGGGCGTTTTCAAGAATGAGAATTCCGGCATATCAGCTTACCCACAGCAGGTATAGCAGGACCAGGTTCAGAATCAGCGCGACCGCCGCGATCGAGCGCCACAGCAGCAACGGATCACGCGCCGCGAGCGGGGTGCGCGGCGGAGGCGTCAGCGGCCGGTGCTCGCCGCGCTCCAGCGCCAGCAGGAATTCCTCGGCCGTTTCGAAGCGCAACTTTTTTTCACGCGCCACCGCTTTCAGCAACGCCGCCTCGAGCCATTGCGGGATGTCCGGACGATAGCGCGTCGGGGCCGCCGGCTCGCCGAATCTCGGGTGCTGAAACGGCTCGATCTCACCGTAGGGGTACTTGCGCGTGAGCAAATGATAGAGCGTCACCCCCGCGGCATACAGATCAGCTTGTGCGTCAGGAGGTTCGCCCGCCAGCAGTTCCGGCGCCATGAAGCTGGGTGTGCCCGGCGCGCCATCGTGCGCCTCGTGCATCGCGCCGCGGTTCAATGCCACTCCGAGGTCGAGTACGCGCAGCTTGTCGTCGGTCCCAAGGTGCAGGTTGGCCGGCTTGATGTCGCGGTGGATGATATTCAGGCGGTGCAGCGCACCCAGTCCCTTCATCAGCCGTATGCCCACCCGCACCGCATCGGCGACGCTGAAATGCGTGCCGTGGTCGAGCCGCTGCTGCAAGGTCGCGCCTGCGTGATAACTCATCACGTAGTAGAGATAGGTGCGTTGCCCGGCGAGCGGCAAAACCTGCGGGAAATAATGCGATACGACGCGCCGCAACAGCCATTCCTCGGCGAGCAGTGCCGCGCATTGCGCGTCGTCCGCGGCCGCCGGGTGCAGTGTTTTGAGCACACCAAGGCTGCCGTCGCTGCGATGGCGTACCTGGTACAGCAGCGTGGCACGCGATTCGTGCAGCAGCTCGATCACCTCGAACTGGTCGATCACGTCGCCGGGCCGCGCCTTTGGGGGCGGGACCAGTGCTGCGCCCGCCACGACCGAATCGCGCAGGTCACCGTGCGCGACGGCGTGCACGCGTGCCACGATCGCACTGGCATTATCCTGGCCGCCGCACGCGAGCGCTTTTTCCACCAGCGCTCGCGCGGCACGCTCCGGCTCGCGGTGCAACTGCAGCAGCTCGTGCATGCTCTTGTCGCCGAGCAGCTCCCACACCCCGTCCGAAACCAGCACGAACACGTCCCCCGCCTCGAGCGCATCCTCGACGTAATCCATGACCAGATGCGGGCCTAATCCGACCGCGCGAGTCAGCACATGGCGCATGTCGGGACGATTCCAGACGTGATCGTCGGTGAGACGCATCAAGCGCTCGCCGCGCAACAGGTAGATGCGGCTGTCGCCGACATGTGCGACGTAATAACGCCGGCCGCGCAGCACCAGCACCGACAAGGTGGTGGCCATGCCGGCAAGCTCGCGCTGCGCCGCTGCCTGCCCCAGCAGCCATTGATTATTGGCGTACAGAACCTTGTCGAGCGCGTGTGGAATGGTCCAGGTGTCGGGCGTGGCGTAGTAGTCCGAGAGCAGACCGCGCACCGTGTATTCGGCGGCTTCACGCCCGCCGCTGTTGCCGGAGACGCCGTCGGCAACGGCGAGCAGTGCCCCTTTGGTCTCGAGCTCGCGGCCCTCAGGCGTCACCGTTGCACAAAAATCCTCGTTGCGCTCGCGCGGGCCGGCAAGGCTGGCGTGGCCGGTGGAAATTTCAAGCGGCATGGAAGTATATTCGCCGCGGTCGGGCGCGGCGCCTGCTGTTGCCGTAGATGTTACGCCGAAACGCAAGACCTCAGCCGAGGTGGGAATTGGAGTAGGGTGCGCTTGCGCACCATCCGGCAATCGGTGCGCGAGCGCACCCTACACCGAAAACAATGTAACTCTTGAAGTGGAATTGGAATTACACCTTGGCGGCAGTCAAATGAGCCGCGCCCCAGGTGGTGCGCCAGCGGGTCTTAACCGCGTTCAGTCCGACAAGCGCAAACAACGCCAACGCCGCAAACACGAGCAGGCCGGTCTGATAGCTGCCCGTCAATTGCTTCGAATAGCCGAGGCTTGAAGCAAGGTAGAACCCACCGACGCCGCCGGCCATGCCGACCATTCCGGTCATGACGCCGATTTCCTTGCGAAAGCGCTGCGGCACGAGCTGAAACACCGCGCCGTTGCCCATGCCGAGTGCGAGCATGGCGACCACGAACCCGGCGAGCGCGAACCATCGGCTCTGCGGGCCGAAGCTGACGAGCAGGATAAAGCCCGCCGCGATTATGTACATCAGGGACAGCGATCTGATGCCGCCGACGCGGTCGGCGACCATCCCGCCCAGCGGCCGTACCATCGAGCCCGCGAACACGCAGGCTGCGGTGAAGTATCCGGCGACCACCGGACTGAGGCCATATTGGTCGTTGAAGTAAATAGTGAGCGACGACGCGAGTCCGACGAAACCGCCGAAAGTGACGCTGTAGAAGAACATGAACCACCACGCGTCCTTGTCGCGCAATACTTCGAGATATGCAGTCAGCGGCTTCGGCGCGGGGCAATCCGGACTGTCCTTCGCCAACGATAAATAGACCAGCAAGGCGATCGTGAGCGGTATCATCGCCAGCCCGAACACGTTATTCCAGCCGAACATTTGCGCCAGCGACGGCGCGAACAGCGCCGCGAGTACGGTGCCGGAATTGCCCGCCCCGGCGATGCCAAGCGCCGTGCCCTGGTGCTCGGGCGGATACCAGCGCGAGGCGAGCGGCAGCGCGACAGCGAACGCGGCCCCGGCCATGCCGAGAAACATGCCGAGCACCAGCACCTGCTGGAAGCTCGAGATGCCGCCAAACTGCGCCCAACCCAGCCCTGCCAGCACTATGATCTGTCCAATCAGGCCCGCCATTTTGGGTTTGAGATGGTCCACCAGAATTCCGGCGACCACGCGCAGCAGCGCGCCGGCAAGCACCGGTGTTGCCACCATCATGCCTTTCTGCGCCGCGGAGAGCCCCAGGTCGCCGGCGATCTGCACGCCGAGCGGCCCCAGCATCACCCACACCATGAAGCTCAGGTCGAAATACAGGAACGCTGCGAACAGCGTGGGCGGATGGCCAGCCTTGAGAAACGATGATTTCATCTGCTGCCTCAGTCTAATGTGCGTCCGGCAGCACACCCACCTGCGGCATTCTCGCCAGTCCGGTCGCGCGCGCGTGATCTTCGAAGCCTTGGTTGCGCCAGAAGAATGCGCCGGGCATGGTGGTCGGGATCACCAGCACATAGAACAAGGCGCGCCCGATGAACGCAGTTGCGACGATGAGCGCGGCCGCGAACACCCAGGCTGCGAGACCTGGGACGCCGTCGAGTCGGACCGCCCCCAGCGCAGCGACTGAAGCGATACCCAGCGCCAGACCAATATTGCGCAGCACGTAGGTCTTGCCAAACGTCGTGCGCTGTTTCAGATGCGAGGCTGCCGCTTCGCCCCCGCGCCTGTTGAGATCGCGCGCGTGAGCAATCAAACCCGATCCCTCGATGACCAGGCCCAGCGCCATCGGCCAGGCGAGCAGCGCAAGCAGATGCGCGAAGGGTTCTCTTTGCGCCATCAACACCCCGGCATAGACCATGGCCACGGTGAGCGAGCCCAGTGTCAGCATCGAGCCGCAGAACGACGCCAGCACCTGCCAGTGGTCCCAGAACGGACGGGCCTTAATTCGGTAGATGCGATACATGGCGTACACGGCGACCGGCCCGGCCGCCGCGGCCAGCCAGCCGCTGAATGCCTGCAGCCCCTGCATCAACGCGTGCGGTAACAGCCAGGAAAACAGTCCCGGGACCGCCAGCAGCAGCGTGTATATAGCCATGGCGTTATAGAACACCGCGATGGCGGCGATTTCGCGGCTGACCGGGGAATAGCGCAAATTGTAGAACGCGCGGTAGAAACGGTGCGGCTTGCCCAAGTGCGCCGTGGATAACACGAGCGCGAACGTCTCCAACGCAAGCAGGCCGAACAGCAGCGTCGTGTGCGCCACCGGGTGGGCGGCGAACGACAGCACCTCCAGGCTGGCGGGCGGCGCGAGGAACAGAATCAGAAATGCACCGACCACCGTCTGCGAAATGAGCGTGAAGATCACGATTGGATCCTCGCGCGAGCTGAGCTTATTCAGATTCCACTGACGTTCGAGCGGCTGGTCGGCCACCTGCGGGCGATAGCGGACCTTGTCGGCTTCTTCCTTCTTGACGTAGATGAGCGGCATGCTGTCGGTGCGGTGCATCTCGCGCGGCAAATCGCGCGTCTGCTGGAAACGGATATTGGGATGCGTGATTTCCGGGTCAGGGAATCCGGGGATGGCCAGCTTGGTCTGTACGCGATTTGCAGGCGCAGTTTCGACTACGCCGAAATCCAGCGCCCCGGCGAGACAAGCAGACACGCAGGCGGGCTTCAATCCCACTTCGAGACGATCGACGCACATATTGCACTTGGAAACTTCCCCCTTGTTAGGGTCGAGTTGCGGCGCGTTGTACGGGCACACCCAGGTGCAATAACCGCAGCCGAAACAGATGTCCGGGTCCTGCAGCACTGCCCCATATTCGGCGAACTTGGTGTAGGCGCGCGTCGGGCAGCCTTTCAGGCACACCGGATCGTCGCAATGGTTGCACGCCATGGAGATATTGACGCGCCGGTAATCCGGATAGCTGCCACCTTCCACGTAACCCACTGACCGGAAGCTGATGTGCGCCGGCAGATCGTTTTTTTCGCTGCATGCGGCCTCGCACGCGTGACATGCGATGCAGTTGTCCGCCGTGAAGTGGAAACCGTGCTGCTTGTAGCGGTCGGGGTTCGTGCCGATCGCGGCGCTGTCGTTGATCTTCAGACTCTGCCCGGCGAGCTTGTCGTCGTCCTCGACCAGTTGTATTGATTTGCCCCACTGGTTGACCTGCGCGCCGCTCGACGGCGGCAGAGCCGCGTAGGCGGGTTCATCGGAGCGCGTCTTGAACGCGTGCGTGGCACAGCCGCCGGCCGCACCGCCGCCTGGAGGCGCAAGGAAGGCCAAGCCCTGTTTGTCAACACGCACGTCCAACATGCTCTTGTTCCCTTAAAAACTGCGCGCGGCGACGTTGGCCGCTGCCGCTGCCAGCTGATCGGTCGCCGGTTCGATCTTCACCGCGCACTGCTTGAACGCGGGCTGGCGCGAATACGGGTCGAGCAGGCCCAGCGTCAGCTGGTTCACGCACTCGTGGAAATGGAACGGAATGAACACCATGTTGTGCGGCACGCGGTGGGTGAGCTGCACCAGCACCACCGCGTAACCGCGCCGCGATATCAGCCGCGCGTAAGTCATATGGCCGATGCCGAGCTCCCGCGCGGAATCCGGGTTCATTTCCATGTACGGCGTCGGACTGAATTTGTTGACGTTGCCGATCCTGCCGGTGCGCGTGCGCGTATGGAAGTGCTCGACCACGCGGCCCGAGTTCATCCAGAACGGAAATTGCTGGTCCGGCCGCTCGTTGTTGTCCACGAACGGCAGCGGGATCAGTTTGGCCTTGCCATCCGCGTGCTGGAACACGCCGTCGGTATAAAGCCGTGGCGATCCGGTCTCGGCGCCCTCCGGGCACGGCCACTGGATACCGCGCTGTTCTTCGATCCTGTCGTGCGTGAGCCCCGAGTAATCGAGCATGCGCCCGCGCGAAAGCTCGCGCATCTCGTCGAAAACTTCCGCGCTCGTCTCCGGGAAAGGGATTTTGCGTCCCCGCTCGAAGCGCCTGGCCATTTCATTGAAGATCCACAAATCGGACTTGCAATCCCCATGCGGCTCCATGACCTTGCGCACCAGGTTCACGCGCCGCTCGGTATTGGTGAACACGCCTTCCTTTTCGCCCCACAGCGCGGCCGGCAGATAGACGTGCGCGTATTTCGTCGTCTCGACGTCGGCATACGCATCCTGCACCACCAGGAATTCCAGGTTCTGCAGCGTCTTCTTGATGCGCGGAATGTTCGGCATAGAGGTCATCGGGTTGGTCGCGACCAGCCACAGCGCTTTGATCTGGCCGGTTTCCATCGCCGGAAAGATGTCGGTCATGAACAGCCCGCGCGTTTTCGGGAAAAAATCCGCATCGATGCCCCAGTAATTGGCGATGGTTTCCCGGTCCTGCTCTTTTTCCAGCGCGCGGTAGCCGGGAAGTCCCGAGCACGACGACCATTCGCGCGTTCCCATCGCGTTGCATTGGCCGGTAATGGAAAGCGGGGTGCCGCCCGGTTTGCCGACGTTGCCGGTGATCAGGTTCAGGCTGTTGATCGCGACTACGCCATCGGAGCCATGCGTGCTTTGATTGATGCCCATGGTCCAGATGGTCATCGCGGCGCCGGCTCTCGCATACAGGCGCGCCACGTGGCGGATGGTGTCTTCGTCGATGCCGCAGATCGCGGCCGAGGTGGTCGGATCGTATTGCGCGACCAGCCGTGCGAAGTCCTCGAAGCCGGTGGTGTGCGCGTCGATGTAGGCGCGGTCTTCCAGCCCTTCCTTGAGAATCACGTGCGCGAGGCTGTTCAGCAGCACGAGATCGGTGCCGGGCGCAATCGGCAGATGAATGTCCGCCATTTGCGCGAACATGGTGACGCGCGGATCGACGACGATGACCGGGAACCTGCGCTTCTCCAGCGCCATCTTCAGGCGCCAGTAGATGATCGGATGCTGCTCGGGCAGATTCGAGCCGAACGCGAGCAGGCATTCGGTATGGTCGAAATCGTCGTAGCAGCCTGGCGGACCGTCTGAGCCGAACGAGCGCTTGTAACCGGACACGGCGGAAGCCATGCACAGCGTCGTATTGCCGTCGTAGTTGTTGGTGCCGATCACGCCGCGCACGAGCTTGCCCAGCGTGTAGAACTCCTCGGTCAGTATTTGACCGGTGGACAGGATGGCGACGCTGTCGCGGCCGTATTTTTCCTGGATGCGCTGGATTTCGGCGGCGGTATGGTCGAGCGCCTCGTCCCAGCCCACCTTGCGATAGGGATCGATGGTTTTCTCGCGCAGCAACGGCGTTTCGCCGCGATTGGCGGAGTTGAACAGTTCGTGTTCGAAAATGCCCTTGATGCACAACTTGCCCTGATTCACCGGCGCGTCGCCCACGCCGCGCGCGGACACCGCCCTGCCCGCGGCGTTCAGCCCGACTTCGATCGAGCAGCCGGTGGAGCAGTAGCCGCAGGTGGTGTATTTCCACTGCGTGACGCTTTTGTCGGTAATCCTGATCGGGTTCTTTATTTTGAGTCCAAATAGCACTATCGCTGCCCCTTGCTCATGGCGCGCTTTGCACCAACACAGTCGCACCGTCCAGCCGCACGGGATACACCGGCACGCGGACGCCCGGGTCCTCCAGGCATTGGCCGGAGATGAGGCTGAAGTGCTGCTTGTACACCGGCGAAGCCACGACCAGTTCGCCTTTCAGATCGCCCATGATGCCGCGCGACAATACGTTGGCCCGCGAGTAGGGATCGTGGTTGTCAATGGCGTAGACGCTGTCGTCGTCCAGCCGGAACACCGCGACCTGGTGCCTGCCCACCAGTGCGCACACGCCCGTGTTCGGCACGATGTCGTCGAGCTGGCAGACTGCAACCCATTGGTTCTTAGGACCGGCCAGCTCAGGAACCTCAAGGCCGATTGCAGGAATCCCCTCTCCCCCGGTTTTGGGGGAGAGGATCTTCGCTACCACGGCATTTCTCATGTCTCCACCGCCTCCAACCTGGACTCGCGTTCCTCGGGGCGCGCGGGCCGGATCTGGCCGCGCTCCGCGACGAACACCACGTTCTTGTCCGGTTCGCCGCTGTTCACGAAGTGGCGGAAGCGCTTCATGATCTGCGGATCGTTGATCGCCTTCTTCCACTCGCACTCGTAGGTGTCAACCAGCTTCTGCATGGCTGCTTCAAGCTCGGAACCGATTCCGAGCGAGTCCTCGCACACGACCTTGCGCACGTAGTCGATTCCCCCTTCCAGGTTCTCCAGCCACGTGCTGGTGCGCTGCAGCCGGTCGCCGGTACGAATGTAGAACATCAGGAAGCGGTCGATGAACTTGATGAGCGTCTGATCGTCGAGATCCCGCGCCAGCAGGTCGGCGTGGCGCGGCTTGACGCCGCCATTGCCGCACACGTACAGGTTCCAGCCCTTGTCGGTGGCGATAACGCCCACGTCCTTACCCTGCGCCTCCGCGCATTCGCGCGTGCAACCCGATACCGCCATCTTCATCTTGTGCGGCGCGCGGATACCGCGGTAGCGATTCTCGATGTTGATCGCCATCGCAACCGAGTCCTGCACGCCGTAGCGGCACCACGTGCTGCCGACGCAGGACTTCACCGTGCGCAGCGCCTTGCCATAGGCGTGGCCCGACTCGAAACCCGCGGCTATCAGCTCCTTCCAGATGAGCGGCAATTGCTCCACGCGCGCCCCGAACAGGTCGATGCGCTGGGCGCCGGTGATCTTCGTGTACAGGCCGAACTTTCTCGCCACCTCGCCCAGTACGATCAGTTTCGCGGGTGTCAATTCGCCGCCCGGAACCCGCGGGATGATCGAATACGTGCCGTTCTTCTGCAGGTTGGCAAGAAAGTGGTCGTTGGTATCCTGCAGCGGCGCGTGCTTGGGCTGCAGGATCATCTCGTTCCAGCACGAGGCGAGTATCGAGGCCACCGCCGGCTTGCAGATGTCGCAGCCACGGCCTTGGCCATGCTTGGCGATGACGGCGTCGAACGTACGAAGGTTACCGTAGCGGACGAGGTGGAACAGCTCCTGGCGCGAATACCTGAAGTGCTCGCACACATGATTGTTTACCTCGACGCCGCGCTTCTTCAGCTCGCAATCCAGGATCTGCTTTACCAGCGGGCCGCAGCCGCCGCAGGTCGTGCTGGCTTTCGTTTCCTTCTTCAGCGCGCCGAGGCTCGAGCAGCCGGCGGCAACCGCCCCGCAAAGCGCGCCTTTGCTCACGTTGTTGCAGGTGCAGATGGCTGCTGTGTCCGGCAGCATATCCACGCCGAGGCCCTTCCTCGCGCCACCTTCGCGCACCGGCAGGATCAGCTCCTCCGGGTGCTCGGGCAGCGGCAACGGATTCAGCGCCATCTGCAAGAGGGTGCCGTAGTCCGATGCATCGCCGACCAGAATGGCACCGAGCAGGTACTTGCGGTCGCCGGAGACCACGAGCTTCTTGTACACGCCTGCAACTTCGTCGGTGTAGACGTAGTTGAGCGCGTTTTGCGTCGCGCTGTGAGCGTCGCCGATCGAGCAGACGTCGACTCCCATGAGCTTCAACTTGGTGCTTAGGTCCGCACCGAGGAACTGCACGTGCGTCTCGCCCACCAGGTGCCGCGCCGCGACCTCCGCCATCTGGTAGCCGGGGGCGACGAGGCCGAAGATGCGCCCTTCCCAGAGCGCGCATTCGCCGACCGCGTAGATGTCCGGATTCGTCGTCTGGCAATGCGAATCTATCTGGATGCCGCCCCGCTCGCCCACCGCCAACCCGGCCGCGCGCGCCAGCTCATCGCGCGGGCGGATGCCGGCGGAAAAGACAATCAGGTCGGTTTCGAGGCTGGTTCCGTCGGCGAAGATCAGCTTGTGACGCCGTGTCTCGCCGTCGACGATTTCCCTGGTGGTCTTCTGTAGATGGATTTTGGCGCCCAGCGCCTCGATCTTGCGGCGCAGGAGGCGGCCGGCGGAATCGTCGAGCTGCACCGCCATGAGGCGCGAGGCGAATTCCACGATGTGCGTCTCGAGTCCGAGGTTCTGCAGTGCTTTGGCTGCCTCCAGTCCGAGCAGGCCGCCGCCGATGACCGTGCCGACCTTCGCGCGCGCTGCCGTGGCCGTGATGGTCTCGAGATCCTCGATCGTGCGGTAAACGAAGCAATCGCGGCGGTCCCTGCCCGACACGGGCGGCACGAAGGGGTAGGAGCCGGTCGCGAGCACCAGCTTGTCGTACGGCACCTCGCGGTAGCGCGCCGAGCGCACCACTTTGCGCTCCGCGTCGATGGCGAGCACGCTGTCGTTCAGCCGCAAGGTCATCGCGTGCTGCTGGAAGAAGCGTTCCGGTACGACGTTGAGGTCGGCTGCCGACTTGCCGGAGAAAAAACTCGTGAGCTGCACGCGGTCGTAGGCCGGCCGGGGCTCTTCGCAGAACGTCGTTACTTCGAAGTCGTTGCTGCGCGCGACCAATTGCTCGAGGAAGCGCTGCCCTACCATGCCATTGCCGACCATCACCAATTTCATCTTTTGCATGTGCGAGCTCCGGAAAAATTTCAGGCGATACGCCGCCGCTCCAACCCGGCGTGCCCGGCTTGTCGCGCCAGCCCGGCGACCCGGCCGATCACGATCAGCGCCGGGTTGCCGAGCTCGGCGTCTCGCGCCGCGTCAGCAAGCGTCGCCAGAGTTGCAATTACGCTACGTTGCCGCTCCGTGGTGCCGTGCTGAATCGCCGCGGCGGGCGTCTCGCCCGTCATCCCAGCGGCACGCAACGCCGCAGTGATTTCAGGCAGGCGTTTCATTCCCATGTAAATCACCAGCGTCGTATCGGTGCGCGCCAGAGCCGCCCAGTCCGGCCCGCCGCCCGCGTGGGTGTGGCCGGTGACGAAAGTGACTCCGTGTGCGAAGTCGCGATGGGTGACCGGGATGCCGAGAGCTGCAGGAACGCCGGTGCCGGCGGTGATACCCGGGATCACCTCGCAAGAGATCCCGGCCCGCGCCAAGGTGAGCGCTTCCTCACCCCCGCGACCAAAGACAAAAGGGTCGCCGCCCTTGATGCGCGCAACGATTTTGCCGCGCATCGCAAGCCGCACCATCAGCCGTTCGATGAATGCCTGGGGAGTAGATTTGCAGCCGCCGCGTTTGCCGACCGCGATCACGCGCGCTCGCGGCGCGAATTCGAGCACACGGCGGTCGACCAGATCGTCGATCAGGGTAACGTCGGCAAGCGCCAGTGCACGCACCGCCTTCAGGGTCAGCAGGTCCGGGTCACCCGGCCCGGCGCCGATGAGATAGACTTTGCCTCCGATCGCTTTCATGCCCGCCCCTGATGTGTGTTGGCGCCAAAAAAAAGTCCATTTCGAGAGAACCCTCGCGAAATGGACGCCGTTGTCCGTGCCCGAATTGGATTGAACCGATCGAGCATGCGCATATCCACCATTGGACGTGCGCTTTCAAACTATCAATCAGCAATCGCCATGCCAGACCAGCAAGAGTTAGGCAACATTTTGAAAAATTGACAAAATCTATTTGGCCACGACCGTTAGAACGCGTCGATTACAGCGCTCAAATGCACTGTTGCGGTGCACAATCTAGGCTTGTGCATCAAAGTGGGGTGCGTCAATGCGCTAGGCTGCCGGCCGCAATTGCTTTTGGTACAGGAATTCGAGCACGCGGCCGCGCAGCAGGTGATAGCGGCCGTCGTTGACGAGCGCCAAGCGCTCGCGCGGGCGCGGCAGGTTGACCTCGACAATGTCGCCGACGGTCGCCGCCGGGCCGTTGGTCATCATCACGATGCGGTCAGACAGCAATACCGCTTCATCGACGTCGTGCGTCACCATCAGCACCGTGCTGCCGGTCTTGGCGACGATTTTCAGCAGTTCGTCCTGCAGGTGCGCGCGCGTGAGCGCGTCGAGCGCGCCGAACGGCTCGTCGAGCAACAGCACCTTGGGTTCCATCGACAGCGCGCGCGCAATGCCGACGCGCTGTTTCATGCCACCAGAGATTTCGCCCGGCCGCTTGTCCGCCGCATGCGAGAGCTGTACCAGTTCGAGTGCTTTCAGTGTGCGCGCCCTCAATTTCGCTTTCGGCTCGGTCGCGCCAAACACGCGCTCGACTGCAAGGTGGACGTTCTCGAAACACGTGAGCCACGGCAGCAGCGAATGGTTCTGGAACACCACGCCGCGGTCCGGTCCCGGCCCCACGATCTCGCGCCCGGCGCAAATTTGCACGCCGCTGGTCGGCTGGAGCAGGCCCGCGACCAGGTTGAGCAGCGTCGACTTGCCGCAGCCCGAATGGCCGATCAGCGCTACGAACTCGCCTTCCGCGATCGTCAGGTTGATGTCTTTCAACGCCATGAAACTGCCGAGTTTGGTGTTGAACGTCATGCTCACATGTTCGACCGACACGAATTTTTCCATTGTTACACCTCAAACAAAAAGGTATTTGCTTTACCGGTATTCGAAGCGGCGCGCGAGCAGCATCAGCGCCTGCTCGAGCAGGAGGCCGACGATGCCGACCGTGAAAATCGCAATGATGATGTGCTCGACGTTCAGGTTGTTCCACTCATCCCACACCCAAAAGCCGATGCCGACCCCGCCAGTCAGCATCTCGGCAGCAACTATCACCAGCCACGCGACGCCGATCGCGAGGCGAATGCCGGTCAGCATGTACGGCAGCACCGCAGGGAACAGGATCTTGATGAAGACCTTCCACTCGGACAGGTTGAGCACCTTCGCGACGTTGAGATAATCCTGCGGCACTTCGCGCACACCGGCCGCGGTGTTGATGATCATCGGCCAGATGCTCGAAATGAAGATCACCCAGATCGCGGCGGGATTCGCGGCTTTGAAAACGAGCAGCCCGATCGGCAGCCACGCGAGCGGCGATACCGGCCGCAGCAGGCTCACGATCGGGGATGTCATTCCGGACAGGAAGCGGAAGCGGCCGATCATGAAGCCGAGCGGTATGCCGATTGCGGCCGCAAGCCCGAAACCGATACCGACGCGCTGCAGCGAGTTCAGGATATTCCAGCCGATGCCCTGGTCGTTCGGGCCCTTGCGGTAGAACGGGTCGCTGAAAACATCGACCGCCGAGTGCCAGGTCTTGACCGGCCCCGGCAGCGCGCTGTTTTGCGCGAGGATCGCCCACACCGCGACGAACAGCGCGAGCCCGAATACTATGGGTATGACGTTGCGGAAAAACTCGGCGATATCGCCGCCGTAACGCTCGACGAGCGGTGTATGCCGGCGCACCGGCGGCGGCAGCTCGGCAAGTTCCGGCGGCGGCGCGGCGACCGGCACATTCACCGCGGCAGCCGGCGCCCCATTGCCGAACTTCTCGCGCATCAGAATCGCGGCGCTCACGTCACGCAACCTTGATCTTGAAGCTGCCCACATATTTCTTCGGCTCCTTGCCGTCCCACACTACGCCGTCGATCAGTTTCGACGTGCGAAAATCGGATTTCGGCAGCGACGCCTTGGCAGCAGCTGCAGCCTGCTTGTAGACGTCGATGCGGTTCACCTTTTTCGCGATCGCGAGGTAGTCCGGGTCTGACTTGAGCAGGCCCCAGCGTCGGTGCTGGGTCATGAACCACATTCCGTCCGACAGCCACGGATACGTGACGATGCCGTCGTTGTAGAACTTCATGTAGTCCGGCTCGTCCCATTTCCTGCCGATGCCGTTGTCGTAACGCCCCAGCATGCGCGCGAGGATCACGTCGGGATCGGTGTTCACGTAAGACCTGTCGGCGACGGTCTGCGCGGTTTTCTGGCGGTTCGACAGCGACGCGTCGATCCAGCGGCCGGCATCGATGATCGCCGCGGTCATCGCCCGTGCGGTGTTGGGGTACTTCTGCACGAACTCGGCAGTGGTCCCCAGCACTTTCTCCGGATGATCCTTCCAGATCGCCTGCGTGGTCTCGGCGGTAAAGCCGATGCCGTCGACGATGGCGCGGTTGTTCCACGGCTCGCCCACGCAGAATCCGTCCATGTTGCCGACCCGCATGTTGGCGACCATCTGCGGCGGCGGCACGGTGATGGTCTTGACGTCGGTGAACGGGTTGATGCCGTAGGCCGCAAGCCAGTAGTAAATCCACATTGCGTGGGTGCCGGTCGGAAAAGTGTGCGCAAACGTGTACTCGCGCTTTTCCTTGTCCATCAGCGCTTTGAGCGTGGCGCCGTCCTTGACGCCTTTCTCGTGGAGCTTTTTCGACAGTGTGATGGCCTGACCGTTGTGATTGAGATTCATCAGCACCGCCATATCCTTCTTTGACCCGCCGATGCCCATCTGCACGCCGTAGATCAGGCCGTAGAGCACGTGCGCGGCATCCAGTTCGCCATTGACGAGCTTGTCGCGCACCGATGCCCACGACGCTTCCTTGGTTGGCACAATCTTGATGCCGTATTTCTTGTCGAATCCCATGACTGAGGCCATTACCACTGAGGAGCAGTCGGTGAGCGGAATGAAACCGATCTTGAGTTCAGTCTTCTCGGGTGCGTCGGAACCTGCTGCCCACGCGCCTTGGCGCACTGCGTCCGGCACCAGGCTCATCAGCGCCGCGCCGGTCAGCACGCCGCCGCGCCGCAGGAATTCGCGGCGTTTGCTGCT
>JACPTJ010000488.1 GCA_016192835.1 Betaproteobacteria bacterium | reverse complement strand
GAAGGCTTCACGAAAGCGCTCGCGGTGGAGCTTGCAACGCATAATATCCGGGTGAACTCGATCGCTCCCACGTTCCTCGATACGCCGATGACGAAGCCGATGTTCGCGCGTCCCGAATTCGCAAAATGGGTGCTGGATCGAATTCCCATGGGGCGCCTGGGCCAGCTCGATGAAGTGGCCGCGGCCGTGGTCTTTGCCGCGTCCGATGCCGCTTCGCTGATGACGGGAACCAGCCTGGTTATCGACGGCGGGTGGACCGCGCAGTGAGCGGCGTTAGCGCGGGTTCGCGGGGCGCCGGAAGCCGTAGGGCGCAGATTCATCGCGCCGTATGGTTTGCGCCGGACCGATGGCGCGATGAATCTGCGCCCTACGACTGCGCGTACGGCTGTCACGCAGCAAGTGTAGGATGGGTTGAGCGTAGCGATACCCATCGTGCATTCGTCGCGATGGGTATCGGCCTTGACGGCCTCAACCCATCCTACGCACTTTAAGACTATCGCGCCGTTGTGCGTCGCCGGAACGGCGCTGCCAGCGGTTCACCGACAAAAATGCCTTGCCCCGGCATCAGCACGCTTTTCCAGTAGGCCTCGATCAGGGTTTCGCCCTGGAGGTAACGGCCGACGACCAAGGCTGGATGCGGAAACTTTTGCGGCATGTTGCACGGCTCGATGACCGCGCCGTAACTTCCAGTCGCGCCTGCTTCCAGCCAGCGCAGCGCGCTCATCTGGTGGCTATCCGTGAGCATTCCGCCGGCAGAAGTCAGGTGGTCGGCAATGGCGCCGGGAACAAACGTGAGGGTGTCCAGTCCCTCCACGTTTACGATTCCGGTGAAGTAGAACAGCACATCGGATTCATCCGTGATCGCATCGCGCTCCAGCCGGCGCACCGGCATCCGGACTTTCTTCAGCATCGCCTCCACCTGCGGATAGGCGGGGTTGCGCACGTTGCGCGCCTTGTCCGAGGTCGATAGCAGATAGGTGGTCGCGACCGGCAACGATCCGTCCGATTGCACGCCGCGGTCGATCAGCGCCTTGGCCTGTTCGAAAGACGTCGCGGCGATCGCCATGGCGGGCCGCAATCTCAAGTGCATGAATGGCAGCCGGCTCGGGGAGTTGAAGTAGGGGCTGGGCTGCGTGGGCCTGCATCCGTCCGCGCAGAAAGCGATATCGAAGCCGAAGGTAAGCGCCGCCGTGATCGACATGCATTCCACGCGGTAGGGCGCCGCCCACGTCAGCGCATAAGCCTGCACCTCCGGCATTGTCTGCCTGTCGATTTGCGCCTTGATCGCGTCGAACTCTTCGCGCGTGAGCATCGTGCCGCCCGGCGGAAAGCTCACTTTGATGAAGTTCTGAAATGAAATCTGCCGCTGCCGGGAATAGTACTCGCCGATCTGCACGCTCAGGGGATCCAGTGTATTCACGATGACGGCGAGCTGCGTGCGGTCGAGCGCGCGCGCGGGCCATGGCAGCAGAGCGCCCAGCCAAAAGGCCAGGTACAGGAAAGCGCGCGCCACCGCCATCGTACGTGAGTCGTCCCGGATATCCCGGCGCGCTCAGCCGGCGAGACCCAGCTCCTGCCGCAGGTCCTGCAGGATTTGCTCGCGGCTGCGGGACGACCATTTTCCGCGCTTGCCGATGGGTTCGTTCTGGATTTCAGGAATGATCTTCAGCGCGGCAAACACCGGCCCGGGCAGGGCCAGCGTGCGCTCGATGTTGACCGCGAAGGTCTCCAGGTTGTCAAAAGCAAACGCATGCGGATAACCGGCCCCGCGCGCGACGACCTCGTAGGCAACGTTGCCCGCGTTCGGTACCGGCTGCCCGCCGGTCGTTGCGTAGCACTCGTTGTCGAGCAGGAAATGATAGAAATTTTTCGGCCGCAGCTCCGCGATCGTCGGCAAGACGCCCAGGCTCATCAGCAAATCACCCTCGGAATCGAAGACGATGACCTTCTTGTCCGGTTGCGCGAGCGCGAGACCGAAGGCAAAGGAAGCATGACCGCCCATCGCGGGGTCCCCCAAGGTCACGTCCCGGTTGGGCCGGGTGCTGATTTTGCCCCAGTGACGGCCGCCGCGGCCCGGAACCACGATCGCGTCGCCGCGATACTGCTGGAAAACTCCGAACATCTCTGTCATATCAATCATGATGCGTCACCTGAGGATGGAAGGTTTGATTTCGGGTCCAGACCAACGGGGCGCTTGATGAGTTCCGGAAGCATCGCGCGCTCGAAAAATTGCACGCCGACCTGTGCCAGACGCGCGTCCCCGATCGCGGCTGCGGCGTTCGGACCGGACTTTTTCCATTCCTTGTACTCGTCGGGGTACGCGAGTCCCAGCGACCGCGCAAGAAGCTGAACGTAGTTGAATACCTGCGTTGCGCCGCTCGCTTCGAGTCCGCAGAGTTCGCGGTAGCACTGGTGAAAAACCGTGACCAGCGCGTCGGCCCGATGCGTTTCGACCCGCCGCAGCGTATGCTGGACCATGTCTGCCATCGCGGCAGGCACGGTTGCGAGGTGCGCGCACATATATCCCGGGGCGGTGTAATCGTCCGCGACGACTTCGACGCCCGGAATGAGCCGCAGCAGGGCCGGTGCCCTCGTGTTGACTTCCACTTTGTCGTTGAAGCCCATGTGTTTGTGCAGCAGCACGCGCAGCGGGACGGGGTGCTTGAGCAGCGGTGCCAGCGCCTCGCGATGCTG
>JACPTJ010000487.1 GCA_016192835.1 Betaproteobacteria bacterium | reverse complement strand
GCACGACACCGGGCTTCGTCCATGGCCTGGGCTTCGGCCTTGATCCTGGCATCTGCTTCTGCCGCTGCAGCCGTCTCAGCTTCGGCTCTCGCCAGAGCAACTACTTTAACTTCGCCCTCAGCTTCGGCGCGTGCACGTGCTGCCTGTTCGGCGTGGGCCTCGGCGTGCGCGCGGGACTGCGCTTCTTCAAGCGCCGCTGCTTCGGCGCTCATTCTGGCTTGCGCTTTTTCCGCAGCCTCGGCATCTGCCTGTGCCCGCGCTTGCGCCATGGCGGCAGCTTCTTCTTCCGCTTCGGCCCGGGTCTGCGCTACGCGCTTGGCTTCGGCTTCCGCCTCGGCGCGGGCCCGGGCTTGTTCCGTGGCATAAGCCTCCATCCTGATCCTGGCTTGCGTTTCTTCCGCTGCCGCGGTTTCAGCTTCTGCCTTGGCCCGCGCAACAGCCCAGGCTTCTTCGTCTGCTCTAACTTTGGCGTGTATCGCTTCGGTAGCGGCGGCTTCGGCTGTAGCTCTTCTCGCTGCTGCGGCTGCGCCTTCCTGCTGTGCTTTTGCCCTCGCGGATGCCGCTTGTTTCGCGTTCATTTCAGCTGCTGCGCGACACCGCGCTTCGTCCATCGCCTGGGTTTCGGCTTTGATCCTTGCATCCGCTTCTGCCGCTGCAACGGTCTCGGCTTCGGTTCTCGCGAGAGCAATCGCTTTGGCTTCTGCCTCAGCTTCGGCGCGTGCTTTTGCCGCTTGTTCGGCCTGGGCTTCTGCTTTGATCCTGGCATCAGCCTCTGCCGCTGCAGCCGTCTCAGCTTCGGCTCTCGCGAGAGCAACCGCTTGGGCCTCGACTTCAGCCTCGGCCCTTGCGTTCGCAGCTTCGCTGGCCCTTTTGTCGGCTTCCGCGCGCAATCTGGCTTCCTCGAGCGCGCGGCTTTCCATGATCGCCTTGGCTTGAGCTTGTCCAGTCGCAGCGGCCTCCTCCGTTACCTTTGCTTCTGCCATCGCTCTGGCTGCTTCCTCTGCCTGAATCCTTGCCAGTAGCGCGTCCGTGGCGTCGTGCTGTGTTTTTGCCCTTGCGGATGCCGCTTCTCGCGCTTTGATTTCTGCTGCTGCGCGACACCGGGCTTCGTCCATGGCTTGAGTTTCCACCTTGATTCTAGCATTTGCCTTTGCCGCCGCGACCGTCTCGGCTTCGGCTCTCGCAAGAGCAATCTCTTTGGCTTTCGCCTCCGCTTCAGCGCGTGCTTTTGCCGCTTGTCGCGCTTTGATTTCAGCTGCTGCGCGACACCGCGCTTCATCCATCGCCTGGGCTTCGGCCTTGATCCTGGCATCTGCTTCCGCCGCCGCAGCCGTTTCGGCTTCGGCTCTCGCGAGAGCGATCGCTTTGGCCTCTGCTTCGGCTTCGGCGCGTGCTCGTGCTGCTTGCTCGGCCTGGGCTTCCGCTTGCGCGCGGGATCGGGCTTCTTCAAGCGCCGCTGCTTCGGCGCTCATTCTGGCTTGCGCTTTTTCCGCAGCCTCGGCATCTGCCTGCGCCCGCGCTTGCGCCATGGCGGCAGCTTCTTCTTCCGCTTTGGCGCGGGTCTGCGATGCTTCGATTGCACCCGCCTCAGCCTGAACCCTTTCCAGTTGCAAGCGCGTGGCTTCCTGCTGTGTTTTTGCTCTTGCGGATGCTGCTTCTCGCGCTTTGATTTCAGTTGCCGCGCGACACCGGGCTTCGCCCATGGCGTGAGCTTCCGCCTTGGTCCTGGCATCGGCTTCTGCCGTCGCTGCCGTCTCGGCTTCGGCTCTCGCGAGAGCGATCGCCTTGGCTTCTGCCTCGGCTTCGGCTCTTGCCTTGGCGGCTTCACCGGCCCTGATGTCGGCTTCCGCGCGCAATTTGGCTTCTTCGAGCGCGCGGCTTTCCATGATCGCCTTGGCTTGAGCGTGTCCAGTCGCAGCGGCTTCTTCCGTTGCCCTTGCTTCTGCCATCGCTCTGGCTGCTTCCTCTGCATCGACCCGAGCCTGCGCCGCTACGACCGCGCTCGCGTCTGCCTCGAACCTTGCTACTAGCGCGGCGTTGGCTTCCTGCTCTGCTTTTGCCCTTGTGGATGCCACTTGTTGCGCTTTGATCTCAGCTGCTGCACGACACCGGGCTTCGTCCATGGCCTGGGCTTCGGCCTTGATCCTGGCATCTGCTTCCGCCGCCGCAGCCGTTTCGGCTTCGGCTCGCGCAAGAGCAATCGCTTTCGCTTCCGCCTCGGCTTCGGCCCGTGCACGTGCTGCCTGTTCGGCCTGAGCTTCCGCCTGTGCACGGGATCGGGCTTCTTCCAGCGCTACTGCTTCGGCGCTCATTCTGGCTTGTGCTTTTTGCGCGGCGAGGGCATCCGTGTGTGCCCGCGCTTGCGCCATGGCCGTCGCTTCTTCTTCCGCTTTGGCCCGGGTCTGCGCTGTTTCGATAGCATCAGCTTCTGCTTGGACTCTTGCCAGTAGCGCACCCGTGGCTTCCTGCTGTGCGTTTGCCCTCGCGGACGCTGCTTGTTTCGCGCTCATTTCAGCTGCTGCGCGACACCGCGCTTCATCCATCGCCTGGGCTTCGGCCTCGATCCTGGCATCGGCTTCTGCCGTCGCTGCCGTCTCGGCTTCGGCTCTCGCGAGAGCAATTGCTTTGGCTTCTGCCTCGGCTTCGGCCCGTGCTTTTGCTGCTTGTTCGGCCTGAGCTTCCGCCTGTGCACGGGATTGGGCTTCTTCCAGCGCTACTGCTTCGGCGCTCATTCTGGCTTGTGCTTTTTCCGTGGCCAAGGCATCTGCCTGTGCCCGTGCTTGCGCGATGGCGGCAGCTTCTTCTTCCGCTTCCGCTCGGGTCTGCGCGACGCGCTTGGCCTCGGCTTCCGCCTCGGCTCGGGCGCGGGCTTGTTCCGTGGCCTGAGCTTCCATCCTGATCCTGGCTTGTGTTTCTTCAGCGGCTGCGGTTTCCGCCTCCGCTTTCTGTTCGGCCATGGCCTTTGCTGCCTGCTCAGCCTTGATATTCGCTTCCGCCGCTTCCCGGGCTCTGGCTTGCGCTTCGGTGCGGGCTTGGATTTCCTCTGTTGCGAGCGCCTCCGATTTCGCTCGGGCCTGAGCTTGTTCAGCCGCCGCGGTTTCCGCTTCTGCCTTGGCCTGCGCAGCAGCAGACGCTTCTTCGTCTGCTCTGGCTTTGGCGTGCAGCGCTTCCGCAGCCGCCGCTTCGGCCACCGCTCTCGCCACAGCCATCACTTTCGCCTGCGCTTCAGCTTCGGCCCGTGCTCTTGCCGCGTCTTCCGCCTCGGCTTCCGCCTGTGCGCGCGATTGCGCTTCTTCCAACGCCCCCGCTTCGGCGCTCATTCTGGCGTGTGCTCGCTCCGCAGCCACGGCATCGCCTCGTGCCCGCACTTCCGCCATCGCCGTCGCTTCCTGTTCTGCTTTGACTCGGGTCTGCGCTACCCGCTTGGCCTCGGCTTCCGCTTCAACTCGCGCCCGCGCTTGGTCCGTGGCATGAGCCACCATCCTGACCCGGGCTTGCGCTTCCTCTGCGGCAGCAACTTCCGCCTGGGTTCTTGTTACTGCCAGCGCAGTGATTTCTTCCTCGGCCATGACTCGCGCTTCGGCAGCCGCCACGGCCTTGGCATCCGCTTCCTTGCGGAGCTTGGCTTCGTCAAGAGCTTTGGCTTCGGTTCTTGCCCTCGCTTGCGCCTCCTCGGTTGCGGCGGCATCGGCCCGGCATCGTGCTTCCGCTGCTGCCGTGGCTCTGACTTCGGCGCGAGACCTTGTCTCGGCGGCCAACCTGGCTTCCGCATCGGCTTCTGCGCGCGCCCGCGCTTCCTTGACCGCGCGGGCTTCCGCCCTGACCCTGGCTTGTGTTTCTTCAGCCGCAGCGGTTTCCGCCTCCGCTCTCTGTTCGGCCATCTCCGCCGCCGCTTCTTCCGCCTGGGCTCGGGCTTGTGCTGCCGCCTCTGCTTTGGCCTCTGCCGCAGTGCGCGCGTGCGCCTCATCCTGCGCTCGCGCTTCCGCCCTGATCCGCGCCTCGACTGCCTGCGCCGCCGTGGTCTCGGCTGCCGCTCGTGCTTCGGCCATCGCCTTTGCCGCCTGCTCAGCCTTGAAAGTCGCTTCCGCGGCTTCCCGGGCCCTGGCTTGCGCTTCGGTGCGCGCCTGGATTCCCTCCGTCGCGCGCGCCTCCGACTTTGCCCTGGCCTGCGCTTCTTCCGCCGCCGCAGTTTCAGCTTCCGCCTTGGCTTCGGCCGCCGCCTGCGCAGATTCTTCGGCCCTTACCCTGGCCTCTGCCGCCGCCCTCGCTCTGGTCTCCGCGCCTGCCCGCAGCCGGGTTTGTTCCAGTGCCTCAGCTTCCGCCTTGGCACGCGCCTGAAATTCTTCTGCAACTTTTGCCTCTGCTTCCACGATCGCCTGGACTGCCGCTAGAGCGTCTTCTTCAGCCATAATCCTGGCTTGCGCCATTCTCGTCGCGCAGGCTTCTGCTTTGGCGGTTTCCAAAGCAACAGCCGTTGCTTCTTGTTCAGCTCTGATCCTTGCTTCCGCCGCTACCTTGGCCGCAGTCTCCGCGGCTGCTCTGGCCTTGGATCGTTCGAATGCCGTGGTTTCTGCATCCAGGCGGGAGCGGGCTTCCGCCGCTGCCCAAGCCGTTGTTGCCGCCTTGGATTGCGCCAAGGCAGTGATCTCTTGCTCGGCTATCGCCGCCGCCTCTGCCATCTGCCTCGCGCTCGCTTCCGCCTCCCGGCGCGCATTGGCCTCCCCGGTGGCGCGGGTTTCAGCCTTGGCTCTGGCCCGCGCTTCTTCGGTCGCCGCAAATTCTGCTTCTGCTCTCGCCACCGCCATCGCGGCCGCGTTGGCTTCCGCGCGGGCCCGCGCCTCCGCCGCTACTCTGGCCTTCGCATCGGCCGCGATGCGGATCCCGGCTTCCCGGATTGCATTGCTTTCCGCGCTGGTGCGCGTCGGTTTTTCGTCCTCAATCTCCAAGGATGCCACGATTGCGAATGGCCCCCCCAGCGCGGCAAGTGGACTTTCGGCGGATTTTGTTTCGGATTCGGACACAACCGACGGTTCCGCGCGGTCTGCGTTCTTTTTTCCAGGTAAAGCAAAATTCAGAATCGATCGAGCCGTACGGGGTTTGGGTGCCATGGGGATTGTTCGGCCGCTAGATTGTCATGGATGCCATGCGAGGCGGGCAGGATTTCGCTGGACTTACAGTATCAGGTCCGCCGATGATTCAAACGCCGAGAACGTGGGTGAAACGCCGGCTATTCGCGCGATGGGTGCTCCCAAGCCAAATTCGTCGCGATCAATGAGCGTGACACGGTACCCCGTCATCCGCCATTCATCGCGCGCACGTGGACGTTGACGGGGTGTGCGTCGTTTTCTTCATACTCGCGGATAATCTTGATCAATGCTGCATCCACCACATGGTCCCGGGACAGCAATAAAATCCCGTCCCGTGTCACCATGTCCCGTGTCAGCACCATTCCGCTTCGCAGCCGCGCGGGCGTTATCTGCACTTCCGCGACCGGTGCCGGTTGCGCGGCTGTCACCCCGACGGCGTCGACGAACGCGTCCACCACGTATGGATCGTAGCGTTTGCCGCGGCTGTCAACGATGAACGCTTGGGCCTGGGCGGTGCTAAGCCACCTGTTGGTCACGAGGCCGCGCTGCAATCCGTCGTAATCGCTGGCCACGGCCAGGATGCGCGCGCCCAAAGGGATCTCGGAACCACTCAGGCGGTCCGGGTACCCCATGCCGTCGTAACGCTCGTGCTGGCTGCGGATCAGTCGTGCGGCGCCCGCAAGCTGCTCCAGCGCCATCAGCGCGGCCTGGCCCTTGACCGGATGTTTGGTGAACTCGCGACGCTCCTCGCCGCTCAGCATCTCGACCGGTTTGCCGGCCAACCGGTCGGGCAGCGCCAGCTTGCCGATATCGCGCAACAGCGCGGCCACGGCGATGTCCTGGGTCTCCAAATTTCCGAGCTTCATGCGCTTTGCTATTCGCCGCGCGTGGTCGGCGACGCGGCGCGAATGGACCGCCGCGCCCTGGCGCAGCTCGATCAGATTGGAGAACACCGTGATTGAGGTGAAGAAGCTCTTCTTAAGGTTGCCATGCGCCTGCTCCAGGGAATCCAGAGCTTCGTGCAGCGCGGCGGTGCGCTGCGTGACGATATCCTCGAGACCGGCGTTGAGCTTCGCCAGCTCGAGGTTTTGCTTGCGGGTCAACTCGACGAGCCGAGCTTTTTCGAGCGCCAGGCCCTTTAGCTCAAACGCCTGCCGCACCACCATGACGACATCGTCGTCGAGCCACGGCTTCGAGATGTAGCGGTAGATCTCGCCGCGGTTGACCGCAGCGACGGTCGAGGTGATGTCGGAGTATCCGGTCAGCAGGATGCGCATCGTGTCGGGCCAGCGCTGACGCACTTGCTCGAGAAAGCTCGCGCCGTCCATCTCCGGCATGCGCATGTCGGAAATCACCAGATCGACCCCGGTTTCGCCCAACAGCTTGAGGCCCTGCTCGCCGCTAAGCGCGGTCAGCACGCGGTAGCCGTGCGGGCGGAACAGGCGCTTGAGCGCGCTCAGGATGTTCGCCTCGTCATCGACGCACAGCAGCGTCGCCGGTTGGGCGGACGTGTGCACGGTCAAAGCGGTATCGGCCTGGTCCACCTTATGCTTTCACCAGTTGCGCCGGCTGAGTCGCGCCGGCATGCCGCACCGGCAGCCGGATGCGGAAGGTGGCACCCTCGCCGACCGTGCTCTCGACTTCGATCCGGCCAGCGTGCTTCTGCACGATACCGTAGGACAGCGACAGCCCGAGGCCCGTGCCTTTGCCCACCGGCTTGGTGGTGAAAAACGGATCGAATATCCGGCCCAGGTGGTCCGGCGCAATGCCCTTGCCGGTGTCGGCAATCTCGATCCACACCTCATTTTCATTCGCCATGCCGCTGCGGATGGTGATCGTGCCGCGCTCCTCGATCGAGTGCCCGGCATTGACCAACAAGTTCAGGAACACCTGGTTCAACTGCGAGGGCAGGCACTCGATTTCCGGCAACTCTCCATAGCGCTTGAGCACCTGCGCCTTGTACTTCAACTCGTTATTGACGATGTTGAGTGTGGAATCGATGCCCTGATGCAGGTCCGCCCACTGCCACTCGTCCTGCGCGCCGACGCGCGAGAAGTCCTTCAAGTCCTGCACAATCTGCTTCACCCGCGTAATGCCTTCCTTCGACTCGCTCATCAGCAAGCCGATGTCCTCGCGCAGGAACTCCAGATCGGCCTTCTGTTTCAGTGTGCGCAGCGCGCTCAGCGCCTCGGGCGCCAACGAGGTCTCCGCCGACTCGTAGGCTGCGAGCACCGAAAACACTTCCCTCAGGTATTTCTCCAGCGTTCCCAGGTTCGAATGGACATAGCCGATCGGATTATTGATCTCGTGCGCGACCCCGGCTGCCAATTGCCCGATCGAGGCCATTTTTTCGGATTGCAGCAACTGGTTCTGCGTCTCGTGCAATCGCTCATTGGTCGTCTCGAGAACCCGGTTGGTCCTCTGCAAAAACTCTTCGGTGCGTTTGCGCTCGGCCTCCTCCGCCAACCGGTGCTCGCGCCGCGCGGCCGCCTCCCGCAACTCGCGCTCCACTGCGGGCAGCAGGCGCCGGAGGTCGTCCTTGCTGATGTAATCGTGCGCGCCGCTCTTCATCAGCTCCACTGCGGTGGCCTCGCCGATCTTGCCGGAGACGATGATGAAGGGCAGATCGAGGCACCGTTCCTGCAGAATGTGCAATGCGTCGATACCGCAGAAGCCGGGCATCGCGTAATCGGAAATGACGACATCCCATTGGCCGCGAACAAGGGCCGCGCGCATTTTGTCGGCGCTCTGCACGCAATCGTGGACGAGGTCGTAGCCGCCGCTTTGCAGTTCCGCCACCAGCAGCTCCCGGTCGTCGTCGTTGTCCTCGACGATAAGGACGTGGAGCAGGTTTCCCATCTCTGATTGCTCTGCGGAATCGCCGTGCTAATCGATCAGCAGGCTTGCGCTCTCGATCTGCGCCTCGATCTGGGCGAAGCGCGAGGTCAATTCGCTCCATTCGATCTGCGCCGCCGCCCACGCGGTCTCCGACAGCAGTGGCACTCCCCCAACGGGCTCGGCGCCGATTTCGAGCGCGTGGCAGATCACATCGGCGACGTGCGTGAGCGAGGTGAGCACCGAGGGGGCGGCCGCTTCGGTCAGGTGGTGACCGGCGACCACTTGCTGGATTTGTGCGGGGAAGTTCCAGTGCGCGACGAGCGCGGCGCCGATCGCGGCGTGATCCAGCCCGAGCACCGCCCGCTCGGCGTCGAGCCGGGAGACATCCTCGCGTATGCAGTAATCCTCGACCTGCGCGTACTGTTCCGGGTAGTAGTGCACCAGCACCAGCCGCCCGATGTCGTGCAGCAAACCGCAGACGAAGGCAGTGTCCGGGTTCTGCCTGACGCCCGCGCACAACAATTTTGCGCAGCACGCCACACCGATAGAATGCCGCCAGAACGCGTGCAGGTCGTGATCGCGCCGCGCGCGCATTGGGAACTGGCCGATGATGGCGGCGGCGGTCACCAGCATGCGCACGCTAGACAGCCCGAGCACCACGATTGCCTCCTGCACCGTGCAGATCTGCCGCCTCAGTCCATAGAACGGCGAATTCGCCACGCGCAGCACGCGCGCGACCAGCGCTTGGTCCCAGGAGAGCTTGCGCGCCAGCGTCTCGATCTCGAGTTCCTCGTCGCTGAAAGCCAGCATCAACTCCATGGCCACTGACGGCATCGCCGGCAATGTGGCAACCCTGGACCGCATCGTTTCGAGCGACAGCGCGGTCATGGTTGCTTTCCTGCCCGGTAATCCAGCACCGCGCGCTCGAGCCGGCGCATGAGCGGACTGTCGCCGCGCTTGCGGAACAACCGCTCGATGCGTTCGCGCAGCACGGCCATGCGCGAGTCGGCCCCGTCTGTCGGCGCCTGCGGCACGATGGTCAGCAGCGTAACGTTGTGCCGCCGCAGCATAGCCAACCACGTATCGCGCAGCACGGCACCACGCGGCAGCAGTACTCTGCCCTCCCCGTCCGTCACATCGGCGGCGATCACCATACCGGCGCACGCCTGCTCGAGCCGGATCTGCTCGATGACTTCGTCCATTACGTTGCTTCCTGCGGCACCAGCACCAGCAGCCGGCCCCGCGCACGCGAGTCATTGCCCAGTGGCTGGCACAGCACGCTGAAATGCTTCCCCCCCACCCCCGCCACCCCCGTTTTCCCAGCGACCGCCCCGGTGAGGCAACCGCCAAGCGGCGTGTCATCAACCAGGCTGCCCAGCAGCGGCACGCCGTTGCCGAACATCGCCTCGGCGCGTGCGTTGGCGAGCGCCACCATGCCGTCACCATCGACGCCGACGACTGCCAGCGGAACTTGGTGCATGGATTCCTGTGCGATCTTGAGCAAAATCTCGTCTTGTTGCGCCTGCCGTGACTTTTCGGAGAGCAGTTGTTGCAGCTCGTGGTTGACGCTCGACAGTTGCGCGTTGGCCGCCTTCAGCTCGCCGCTCAGGTGCTCGTTCTCCCGCGCCAGCTCCTGATGCCGGAAAGCCCCGCGGACGTTGGCGCGCAGCAATTCATCATCCCACGGCTTGACGAGGAACTTGTAGACTGCGCCCTCGTTGATGGCGTCGGTCACTGACTGCAGCTCCGTGTGATCCGACAGTACAATGCGCACCGTCTCCGGATGAAGCTCCTTGACGCGCTTGAGGAACTCGACGCCGGTCATTTCCGGCATGCGCTGGTCGGAAATGATCACGCCGACGTTGTTCTTGGCCAGCAGTTCCAGTCCGTCGCGGGCGCTGCAGGCGGTGAGGATGCGATAGTCATCCCGCCGCAACAGGCGCTCGAGTGCCGTGACGATCTCTGCTTCGTCGTCGACCAGCAGCAGCGTGCGCTGCCTGGCGCCGCCGGCGGCCTCCTGAAACCTCAGCCGCAGCCGTTTCTGCAGCAGGGCGGCGCAGTCCTCCGGCGCTAGCGGACGCGAGAAATAATAACCCTGCATTTCGTCGCAATGGTTGGCGGCGAGAAAAGCCATCTGCGCTTCGGTTTCCACGCCTTCCGCCACCACTTTCAATTTCAAGGCTTGCGCGAGCGTGATTATCGCGCGCGCTATCGACGCGTCATCGGGGTCGGAGACGATTTCGCTCACGAACGAGCGGTCGATCTTGACCGTATTGAGCGGAAAGCGCTTGAGGTAGGAGAGCGACGAGTAGCCGGTGCCGAAGTCATCGACCGACAGGCTCACGCCCATGCTCCGGAGCCGGCGCAGCACGCCGATCGTTTC